>JACIWY010000299.1 GCA_014360745.1 Chloroflexota bacterium | reverse complement strand
TGGGATGGGTCAAAGGCTGGCCAAGTTTTCACGGGTCTGCGAGGAATCCTTGCCTCCACAATGGTTCGGCTTGACCCGGTATTCTCGGAACTTGAGAAAGGCTTCTTGTATTTCTTTCTACTTTTGCAGTTTGAGTTCCTAAACAACCATACCACGGGTTCAACCATACCTCACGTTAACAAAGATTTGTTCTATTCACTTCCCATCCCCCTGCCTCCGCTCCCTGAGCAGCGGGCCATCGCCCAGGTGCTGCGCACGGTGCAGCGGGCGAAGGAGGCGACGGAGCGGGTCATCGCCGCGCTCAAGGAACTGAAAAAGAGCCTGATGCGCCACCTCTTCACCTACGGCCCGGTGCCCTTGGGCCAGGTTGACCGGGTGCCGATGCAGGAGACGGAGCTCGGCCCCCTGCCGGCGCATTGGCGGGTGGTGAGGTTGGGACAGATAGTAGAAAGAACCCCTCAAGTTGATCCCCGAAGAAGAACTGGCTGGCGTTTCAAGTATGTGGACGTCTCCAGTATCGACAACGATCTAATGGCCATTCGTAGATGGCAAGAGTTTGATTCGGCAAATGCTCCGAGTCGAGCGAGAAAACTAATAAAAACGAACGATGTGATTATAGCAACCATTCGCCCTTACCTTAAGCGCGTTACTATGGTGCCCCCTGAACTGGACGGCGAAATTTGCTCTACTGCTTTCTGTGTGCTTCACGCAAAAGATGATATTCTTAATCCATCTTACCTATTTTTTGCAGTTATCAATGATAGGTTTATTAATGCCATTTCGGAGCATCAACGTGGTTCGAGCTATCCTGCTGTCACGGACAGTGACATTCTCAAGGAACATATCCCCCTTCCCCCGCTTGCTGAACAGCGCGAGATCGCCTGCATCCTGCAGGCGGTGGATACCCGCATCGCCGCCGAGGAGAAGCGCAAAGCGGCGCTGGAGGGGCTATTCAAGACGCTCTTGCATGCGTTGATGACCGGCCGGCGGCGGGTGAGCGACGTTATCATCAAGGAGAAGGAACATGATTCCCAAAATTGAAGCGCCCAAAGCGAACCCCGAAAAACTGCTGGACATCATCCGAGATGCTCGCACCGGCAAGGTCGTCTTGCCCGAGTTCCAACGTTCCTTCGTCTGGAAGCGCGAGAACATCGAGGAACTGTTGGTTTCCATCCTGCAGGGGTATTTCATCGGCACCTTTCTGTTTCTCGATACGCCCTCTGAGCGGGCGCTCTTTCCCTTCCGGCCCGTGGAGGGCCTGCAGGAAGTGAATCCCGCTGCCGCGTCGGCCAGCCTTCCCACTGTGCGCCTCGTGTTGGATGGCCAACAGCGCATCACCTCGCTTTTTTACGTGCTGTACGAACCGCCCATCCCCTTGGCGAACGCGGCCAACCCGTTCCGCTTCTACTTGCGCCTGGATCTGGCCCTGGACGGCAACCCTGACGATGCGGTGTACGGCATCTCTGCAAGAGACAAGCAGCGGCTCGCCGCGATGGAGCAGGCCCAGATGGAGGGTCGGGCTATCCCCTTTTCCCTCTTTCGAGATTCCAGCGCCTTCTATCACTGGCTCTATAACGAGCAAAAGGCGTTTGGCCCTGATGAGAAAAAGATCATCGAGGGCTTTTATCTGCGCTTCGCGGATTTCATGGTGCCAGTTGTCTCCATCACCGAGGAGGCCGGCAAAGAGAACATCGTGAACATCTTTGAGCGCATCAACCGCACGGGGATCTCCCTTTCCCTCTTTGACCTGGCCGCTGCCCGCCTGTTTCTCAAAGGGATCCATCTCCGCCGACTTTGGCAAGCGTTTCAGAGAGAGCATCGTGAGCTCGCCAAAATCATCAAACCCGAGTACATCCTCAAGGTGATCGCCTTATCCCAGGGCAAAGAAGCGCGCAAGAGCGCCCTGCTGGATATCATCGATGAGATGGATAAACCCCTGTTCGAAGCGCAGTGGGAGAGCGCCTGCTCCTGGCTCGCTCAGGCCTACGCGCGCTGTACCTCCCCCGCGGGCTACGGTGCTTTCGATCCGCGTTGGCTCCCCTATTCGACCCTGCTGGTTCCTCTCGCCGTCCTCTTGCGATCCATTCACCAAATGCACGGGGGCGAGGCGATGTACCGCAAGTTGGACCGGTGGTACTGGGGCAATGTCTTTGCCCAGCGCTATGACCAAGCCGTGGATAGCACGAGTTATCGCGATATCCGTGAAATGAATGAATGGTTCACAGGCGGCGAGTGCCCCACGTGGCTGGCGAACCTCCAAGTCGAGCAGATGACTGCCATCGAGACCGACGAACAGCGTTCCGCCCGCTACCGCGGGGTAATGTGTCTCATCGTACGTGCGGGCGCCCTAGATTTCATCAACGGCCAACCGGCTCCGCTTAAGGATTGCCAAGACGATCACATCTTCCCTCGCTCGGAATACAGGCACGAGCCATTGGTCAACAGTATTCTTAATCGCAGCCTTATATCTTCCTTGTCCAATCAGATCAAGAGCAACCGCAAGCCATCCGAGTACTTACCCCTTTTTCTAAAGGAGCACGATGGTAACAAAGAGCATCTCCGCCAGACTTTGGCCAGCCATCTGATTTCGGAACAAGCCCGACGGGCGCTCGAAGCTGATGATTTCGCGGCTTTTGTCAAGGCTCGGCGTGAGACGCTGTTGGCGGAAATGTGCCGACGCGTTCAGGAGTGAACAATGACCCTTTCCTTAGAGCCGCACACGGTGCAAAACCCGCTCATCCGCTATGCCGAGGAGGCCGGCTGGGACTATATCCCGCCGGAGGAGGCTTTGCGTCTGCGCGGCGGCGAAGACCAGCCCTTTTTGCGCCCCGTTTTGGTGGGTCAACTGCAGCGCCTCAATCCCGGCGTGGTCACCAGCGTCGCCAAGGCCGAGGAGGTTATCGGCCGGCTCATGCACGTCCGCCCCGATATCGAGGGCAACCGCGAGGCCTGGGAATACCTCAAGGGGCTCAAGACCGTTTTTGTCGAAGCCGAGCGCCGCGAGCGCAACGTCCGCCTGCTCGATCCCGTCAACGTGGAGGCCAACACCTTCCACGTTACCCGCGAGTTCACCTTTCAGAGCGGCGTACAGCGTATCCGCGCCGACGTGGTCTTTTTGGTCAACGGCGTGCCGGTGATCGTGGTCGAGACCAAGGCCGCCACGCGCTTGGAGGGCATTGCCGAGGCCTTGGACCAGATTCGCCGCTATCATATACAGGGCCCTGAACTGATGGCCCAGGCGCAACTCTTTGGCTTGACACACCTGGTGCAGTTCTTTTACGGCGCGACGTGGTCGCTTTCGCGCAAGGCCCTTTTCAACTGGCGCGAGGAATCCGGCGGGGGCGATTTCGAAACGCTGGTCAAATCGTTCATCGCCCCACGGCGGGTGGTGCGGGTGCTCACCGATTATATCCTCTTCCCCCGCAAAGATGGCGAACTGACCAAGGTGGTGCTGCGGCCGCACCAAATGCGCGCCGCCGAGCGCGTTTTGGCGCGTTCGCGCGAGCGGAAAAACCGCCGCGGGCTGATCTGGCACACCCAAGGCTCGGGCAAGACTTACACCATGCTCACCGTTGCCCGGCTGCTCCTGGAGAGGCCCGAGTTCCAAAACCCCACGGTGCTCATGATCGTGGATCGCAACGAGCTGGAGCAGCAGCTCTTTCAGAACCTGGAGGCGGTGGGCTTTGGGCGGGTACAGTTGGCCTTTTCTAAAAACCACCTGCGCCAATTGCTCCGACAGGATACGCGCGGCCTCATCGTCTCCATGATCCACAAGTTCGACGACATGCCGGCGAACCTCTGCACGCGTTCGAACGTCTTTGTGCTGGTGGACGAGGCCCACCGTTCCACCGGCGGCGATCTGGGCAACTACCTGATGGGCGCATTGCCAAACGCGACTTTCATCGGCTTTACCGGCACGCCCATCGATCGCACCACCCACGGCAAAGGCACCTTCAAGACCTTCGGCGGCAACGACCCCCGCGGCTACCTGGATAAATACTCCATCCGCGAATCTATCGAGGATGGCACAACCGTCCCCCTGCACTATCAGTTAGCCCCCAACGAGTTGCTTGCCGACCGCCAGGCCATGGAGGAAGAGTTCTGGGCGGCGGCTGAGTTGGAGGGCGTGGCCGATATAGAGGAGATCAACCGCGTCCTCGACCGTGCCGTGGTGCTGAAGAACATGCTCAAGAACCGCGATCGGGTAGACCAGATTGCCCGCTTTGTTGCCGAACACTGGCAACAATTTGTGCAGCCGATGGGCTATAAAGCCTTCCTGGTAGCGGTGGACCGTGAGGCTTGCTGTTTCTACAAAGAGGCCCTTGACCGTTACCTGCCGGGCGAGGTTAGCGCAGTGGTCATCAGCGCCGGTCATAACGACCCACCGCATATCAGTCGCCATCATCTGAGCGATGACGAAGAGACCCGCCTACGCAAAGCGTTCCGCAAACCGGGCGAAAACCCGCAGGTTTTCATCGTCACCGAGAAACTGCTGACCGGTTACGATGCCCCGATCCTTTACTGCATGTATCTCGACAAGCCCATGCGCGACCACGTGCTCTTGCAGGCCATTGCCCGCGTCAACCGCCCTTATGAGAGCGAGAGCGGCCAACGCAAGACAACCGGCCTGATCGTGGACTTTGTCGGGGTATTCGAGCATTTGGAGCGGGCGCTGGCGTTCGATTCCCAGGACGTGAGCGGCGTGGTGGAAGGGATAGAGGTGTTGCAGGCCCGCTTTGCCGATTTGATGGCGCAAGGCCGCACCGAGTACCTTCCCCTCGCTGCCGGCAAGGTGGCAGATAAAGCCGTTGAGGCGATTCTGGAGCACTTTCGCGATCGCGATCGCCGCGAGGCCTTTTATAGTTACTTCCGAGAACTGGAAGAGGTCTATGAGATCCTCTCGCCTGATCCGTATCTCCGCACGTTCCTGGACGATTACCAGCGCTTGGTGGAGATGTATCGCCTGGTGCGCAGCGCTTACGAGCCGCACGTACCGGTGGACAAATCCTTTTTGCGCAAGACGGCCG
>JACIWY010000298.1 GCA_014360745.1 Chloroflexota bacterium | reverse complement strand
CCCGGAGGTGTGTTCTATTTCTTGCGCAACGGCCCGGCCGTGATTGAGATGGCCAAAACCATGGAGCAGGTCTGCCCCGATGCGTTAATGCTCAACTACACCAATCCTATGGTCATGATCTCGTGGGCGGTGACGCGCACGACCAAAATCCGCTATGTCGGCCTATGTCACTCGGTGCAGGGCACGGCGCGCACCCTGGCCGACTATATCGGCGCGCCCTTTGCAGAGATCTCCTACTGGGCGGCAGGGATCAACCATATGGCCTGGTTCCTCGAGTATCGCTGGAAGGGCCAAGACGCCTACCCCTTGATCTGGGAGGCGATGAAAAAGCCCGAGATCTACGAGCGGGATATCGTCAAATTCGAGGTGCTCAAATACTTTGGCGCCTTTGTCTCCGAGTCGTCGATCCATATGTCCGAGTACGTGCCCTACTTTCGCCGCACGCCCGAGTTGATCGAGCGCCACACCAGCCCCAAAATGTGGGGCGTCCCCGCCGAGGACCCGACCCGCCGCGACCCGCAGAAACGTTGGGCAGCCTTTGAAGAGCGGCGCCGCCAGCAGGATGAGGAGTTGCGCCGGCTCGCGATGAGCGACGAACCGGTGCCGCTGGAGCGTTCGCACGAGTTCTGCTCCTTCATCCTTAACGCCCATGAAACCAACCAACCCTATCTGTTCAACGGCAACGTGCCCAACACCTCTTTGATCACCAACCTGCTGCCCAACGCCGTGGTCGAGGTGCCCATTGTCGTCGATCGCTGCGGCCTGCACCCTTGCCACGTGGGCGACCTACCGCCGGCGCTGGCCGCGCTGAACCGCAGCAACCTGGCCGTGCAAGAGTTGGCGGTCAAGGGGTTGATCGAGCGGGATCGTGAGTCGATCTACCGCGCTGTGCAGCTCGACCCTTTAACGGCATCGC
The DNA here is from genome assembly GCA_014360745.1 of Chloroflexota bacterium. GTDB lineage: Bacteria > Chloroflexota > Anaerolineae > UBA1429 > UBA1429 > JACIWY01. The sequence continues at coordinate 4,130 of JACIWY010000298.1, read as the reverse complement.
TGCTATCGCTGGAGCAAATCCGCGAGATGGTCACGCGCATGTTCGCCGCCGACGCGGAATGGATCACGATATAAGAACCGCCGAGCAAAAGCTTCGGGCATTTTCAGAGTGCCCGGTAATCAATCTACATATAACACCAAAAAGGAGAAGCATGAAAATCACCAAGCTCGAAACGATGCTCGTCAAACCGCGCTGGCTCTTTTTAAAGATGCACACCGATGAGGGGTTGATAGGCCTGGGCGAGCCGATTTTGGAGGGTCGGGCGCTCACTGTAGCCCAGGCCGTGGCCGAGTTGGAGCCCTATCTGTTGGGCAAAGACCCCACGCGGGTGGTGCACCATTGGCAGGCGATGTACAAACATGCCTTTTATCGAGGCGGCCCCATTTTGACCAGCGCTCTTTCGGGCGTGGAACACGCCTTGTGGGATCTGACCGGCAAGGCCCTGGGCGTGCCCGTGTACAAGCTGCTGGGCGGCCCGCTGCGCGACCGTATCCGCATCTATCGGGGCTGCGGAGGCCGCACGATCGAGGAAGCGGTGGCCAACGCCAAGGCGCTGGTGGCCCAGGGGTTCACAGCTATGAAGACCGGCCCTGCCGGTGGTCGACCGGCGCGTATCGTCGAAACGCCTGGCTTTGTCGATCGCGTCGTGGAGCAATTCGCCGCCATGCGCGAGGCGGTGGGCAAGGATATCGACATTGCTATCGATTTTCATGGCGCCGTTCCTCCGCAAACGTCGGCTCTGTTGATCAAAGCATTGGAGCCCTATCAGCCGATGTTCATCGAGGAACCGGTGCAATGTCAGAACGAGGATGTGCTGGCCGATCTGGCGAAAAAGACGCACCTGCCCATTGCCACCGGCGAGAGGCTGTTCACCAAATGGGGCTTTCGACGGGTGCTCGAGACGGGCGCGGCCTCGATCTTGCAGCCGGACATCGCTCACGCCGGGGGCATCTTTGAGGGGCGGCTCATCGCCGGCATGGCCGAAGCCTACTATGCCGCCATCGCGCCGCACTGTCCGCTGGGCCCGATCGCGCTGGCGGCTTGCATTCAACTCGATGCCGCCATCCCCAACTTTCTCATCCAGGAACATGCCTCTCTGGGCGAGGGATATCTGAAGGAGCCTTTCCGCATGGTGGATGGCTATATCCCCCTGCCGGAGAAGCCGGGGCTGGGGATCGAGCTGGACGATGAGGCGATGAAGGACAAGGTGCCCCACGATTGGCGCAACCCAGAACGATACCATCCAGACGACGGGACGGCAATCGACTGGTAACCGCAAGTGAAGGCTTGATGCCAATAAGGATGACCAACGATGGACCCATATCGCGCATTGGCCGAACGACTCGATGCCCTGCCCAACGGCTTTCCGGCCACCGAAAGCGGCGTGGAGCTGCGCTTGTTGGCCAAGCTCTTTGCCGCCCAAGAGGCGGCTCTGGCGGCCGCGATGAGCGACGTCTTTGAGCATGTCACCGAGATCGCTGGTCGGGCCGGGGTGAGCGCAGAAACAGCCGCCGAGATATTAGAAAGCATGGTACACAAAGGGCTCATCATGGCGCGGCGGGCGCGGGGCGAGTCGCTCTATGCGCTGATGCCCTTTGTGGTGGGCTTTTACGAGATGCAATTGCCGCGCATGGATGCCGAGCTGGCGGCGTTGGTGGAACAATACTTTCAGGAAAGTGGCGGCCGCTTTGTCGCCGCCGGCCCGGCGGTGCATCGCGTCATCCCGGTGGGCGAGGCGATCCCGGCGGAGGTAGAGGTATTGCCCTACGAACGGGCCACGGCGCTGATCGAAGGGGCCAGGTCGTGGGCGGTGCGCGATTGCATCTGCCGCCTCCAGCAGCGATTGGTGGGCAAAGGGTGCGACCGACCATTGGAAAGCTGCCTGGTTTTTGCCCCGCTCAGTGGTGCGTTTGACGGCAGCGAGGTGGATCGAGTGCTCACCAAAGAGGAGGCGCTCCAGATCTTGTTCGAGGCCGAGGCCGCGGGCCTTGTGCACACCGTCGGGAATTATCGACGGGGCACCTTTTACATCTGCAACTGCTGCACCTGCTGTTGCGGGGTGTTGCGTCGGGTGGCCGAATTCGACGAGCCGGCGGCGATCGCCCGCGCTGCTTTTCATGCCGTGGTGGATGTAGAGCGTTGCCTGGGTTGTGGAGAATGTCTGGCACGCTGCCCGTTCGGGGCGTTGTCGCTGGCGGAGGATGTCGTCGCGGTTGATCGGCGGCGTTGCGTGGGCTGCGGCCAATGCACACTGGCCTGCACCGCCAAAGCGTTGCGGCTAGAGCGACGCCCCGCAAGCGAGGTCGAAGCGCCGCCGGCAGACCCTCGCGCCTGGAGCCAAGAACGGGCCGCAAGACGCAGATTGCTCGGCACAGAGGGTTAGCTCGGGGTTGTATGCTTAAAGATAGGAGAATACTGTGACGAACGCGGTTCATGCCCAACAAGGGCCTGGCCTCGCGCCCGCCGAGGCCGATCTTCAGGCCCTGCACACCTGGGCCATGCGCATCCAAGCCAATATCGCCCAGGTCATCGTAGGCAAAGAGGATGTCGTCCAATTATTGCTCGTGGCCCTGCTTTGTGAGGGCCATGTGCTTATCGAAGATGTGCCCGGGATCGGCAAGACAACGCTGGCCAAGGCATTGGCCCGCAGCCTTGACTGTACCTTCCGGCGCATCCAGTTCACGCCCGATCTATTGCCCACCGACGTCACCGGCGTGAGCGTCTGGGATTCGCGGACGGGCGAGTTCGTCTTTCGGCCGGGCCCAGTGTTCGCCCAGGTCGTGCTGGCCGATGAGATCAACCGCGCCAGCCCGCGCACCCAGAGCGCCTTGTTGGAAGCTATGCAGGAGCGCCAGGTAACGGTGGATGGCATCTCGCGGCTTCTGGAACGCCCCTTTTTGGTGTTAGCGACGCAGAATCCGGTGGAGTTGGAGGGCACCTTCCCCTTGCCCGAAGCGCAACTCGACCGTTTTTTGATGCGGGTGAGCCTAGGCTACCCAGACCGCGAGACGGAGCGGGAGATCCTGAGGCGCTTTGGATCGGCGGCGACAAGGGATGATCCGCTCCTGCGATTGGAACCTGTAGCCGACGGGGCCAGCGTTCTGGCCAATGTCGCGTTGGCGCGTAGGGTGTTTGTCGGCGAGGCCGTGGCGAGCTATTTGTTGAGCTTGGCCGAGGCCACGCGGCATCATGAGGACCTGGCCCTGGGCGTCAGCCCGCGGGCCACGCTGGCGCTCTATCAAACGGCCCAGGCACTGGCCGCGTTACAAGGCCGAGGTTATGTGCTGCCCGATGACGTACAACGCCTTGTAGAGCCGACCTGGGCCCATCGCCTGATCCCGGTGACGCGGCAACGGCTCCATGGCGTCGATGCGGCCGAAATTCTGCGCAAGATCGTCGCCCAAGTGCCGGTGCCGGTCGAAGAGTCGTGGTCGGAGAAGGCTGTGCCGTGAGAGGTCAGGCCTGGTGGGCCGCGCTATGCGTGCTCTTTATGCTCAGCGTCTGGACGCGGACCGGCCTGCTCACGGTGTTTGTGTTGATCCTCGCCGTGGCCGGAGGCGCCTCGGCGCTGTGGGAACGTTATGGCTTGAGCGGGGTAAGCTACACGCGACGGGTCACAAGCCCGCGCTTGGCCTTTCACGAAGAGACCATTCTAGAACTGACCATCACCAACGCCAAGCCGCTGCCACTGGCCTGGTTGTTGGTGCGCGATTCCTTCCCCGATGGCTTGGCCTTGCTTGGCGGAAAGGTGCTTCGCCGTGGTGCAGGCCGCGAGGGATGGCTGATCACTTCGGTGTCGTTGCGCTGGTATGAACGGGTGACGCGCCGCCACCGATTGCGCGGGGAGCGCCGAGGGATCTATCGCTTGGGCCCGGCGGAATTGGTCACCGGGGATATTTTTGGCATGAGACGGCGCGAACGCACCGACGAAACGGTGCAGCGGGTGATCGTCTATCCGCCCATCGTCGACCTCGGCGCGCTAGGGTTGCCCCCTTCGAGGCCCTTGGGCGAATGGCTGGCCTCTCTGCCCCTCTTGGAAGATCCGCTGCGCTTCGCGGCGGTGCGCGATTACGTGCCGGGCGATCAGCCGCGCCACATTCACTGGAAGAGCACGGCGCGCACCGGCTCGC
>JACIWY010000297.1 GCA_014360745.1 Chloroflexota bacterium | reverse complement strand
TAAACAGCCTCAGAATGAGACATCACTACGGCGATAAAGGTACGCCCGCCCCTCCCGGCCCACCCGTTCAAGGGCGCCCATCTTGTGCAAGCAATAGGTGATCCTCGCCGCCAGACGCGGCGAGATGTCGGCGACCTCGGCCAAGCGGCGGTTGGTAAAAGGTTCGTCCAACCCCTCGGGCAAGAGCCGGGCAAAATCATCGGGAGTGCGCAAACGCATCGCGCCGACGACCTCCAGCAGCTCCTGGTCGACCACACTGACGCCCTGGCGTCGCCAACTCCCCTGGCCATCGTTACAGCGAATCTCGTTCACATCGCACAGCACCACATCCAAGGTTAGGTTAGGATGGCCGGCCAGGCGGGGGATGCGCACCAATTCATCGAATAGATCCAGGATCTGCCCGCGCTTTGGGGAGCGACGCCGGCCGAGGCGCTCGCCGATCGGCGAGCCGTCCGCCATCGGCGCCACCTTGACGATCCACTTGTGGCGGGCAATGGGGTAAACCAGCAAGACCCGACGAAACGGCACAAAATGGCTTAGCTTGGCCTTGATCGACGCGAAATGGCCGGTCTGCACCTCGATGAGCTCATCGCAGCGCAAGATATCGACGACATAGCCATCGACCACGGCCTCACAAAGATCTCCCGGCTCGGCGTAGCGTTCTTTCAAGGCTGCATGAAGCGAACCCTCGTTCCAAGTGCTGATGAGGTTTCGCTGTGCCCAGCTCCCCATCCCTTATAATCCGTGCTCGGTGCGGGCCAAGACATGATCTTGCAACTCGGGCGGCAAATCCACAAACACCGCCGAAAAACCCCACACGCGCACGATGAGGGTGCGAAATTCGGGGGCATCGGGATGTTCGCGCGCCCTAAGCAGCGTCTCGCGATCGAGGACGTTGAGCTGCAAAGTGGCCGTACAAGGCAAGCGCAAAAAGGTCTCGATAAGCGCCGCCACCTTGGGCACCCCCTCTTCGCCGCGAAAGACCGAGGTGTGCAGGGCAATATCCAACGTCGAACCATGAGAGGCCTTGGTGGCATCGGTCTTGGCCGCCGACTTGAGCACCGCCGTAGGGCCACTGCGATCCATGCCCACGGCCGGCGAAAAGCTGTTGGCGGTGAGATCGCCCTTGCGCCGGCCGTCGGGCGAGGCGGGCAGATCGGCTTTGCGATGAATGCCGAAACACATCAGCCCGGGCGCCCCCTTGCGGCCAGGCCCGGGGACATTGGCCGCTCTGGCATGCACTTGGTCACAAAAATACTCGGCGATTTCCCGCGCCAGAGCGTCTACGCCATCTTGATCGTTGCCATATTTGGGCGAACGATTGAGGATCATTTGGCGCAAGGCCTCGCGACCGCGATACTCATCTCGCAATGCGGCGGCCAGCTCTTCCTGAGAGAGCACCCCCTCCTCAAAGACCAGCTTGCGGATGGCCGCCAGGCCATCGGCCGTGTTGCCCACCTGAGCGAGGATAGAACCTTCGATCTTGTAACGGGCGCCCTTGGCCGAGGCTTGCGCCAAGCAATCGGCGATAGTAGCGGCAAAAAAGGGAAAGGTGATGGCGCTGCGATCGTCCATCCGGTTCTCGATATAGGGCGCCAGACGCCTTTTGACATCGCTCAAGAACTCTCCAAAAGAGGCAAAGGGATGTTCGCCGGCAAATCGGGCCGCGTCGGTCAGAGCCGTCAACGAATCCCAAACGCGGAACTGGATGGTGCATTTGCCCCCGATGATCAGCTCCTCGCAACCGTCGTTGCAATAATCGCGCGCATCCTCCGGAGGAATGCCCAGGCGCAGAAGCGCGGGCACCGCCACCTCGTCGTTGTACACGGCGACGACGTTCCCGCCCAAGGAGATGACCTTGGCCGTCATCTCCAGAAGCTCGGGGGGAGATCCGGCGAAAAAGCGCACGTTCAACTTGGGCTCGGGCAACATGAGGCGCCCCGAAGCCCGCAGACAGAGATAGGTTAAGAGGTTGGCCGCATCCTTGCCATCGGGCGTCTGACCGGCCAGGGCGATGTTGCGCAGGCTGTCGTTGCTCACGGCAAAGACGCCGGGTTCGCCATAGGCGCCGAACTCGTTCATTTTGATAAAAGCGCATTCCACCAGCTCCAGCGCCTCCTCTAGGTCGAGGCGGCCGGCGGCGAGGTCGTCGGCCAGAAAAGGATAGAGCCATTGGTCAAAGCGCCCGATGCAGCCGCGGCCCCCGAGAACGCGCACAAATTGCACCAGTTGCAGCGCGGCATGAAACGTGGTGGGCTTGCCGATCGACAGCTCTCGACAGATGGCGGCGATGCGCTCCAACTCGGCGCGGCGCGTGGGGTCGGCCTCGACGGCGGCTAATTCTTGCGCCCGAGCGGCGTAGCGGGCCACATACTCACAGGCAGCAGCGTACGAAATCTCGACCGCCCGCAAGAATTCGCGACGTTCAGGATCCGTCTCGCCTTTTAGCCGTTCGCGGGCCTCGTCGCGGATGCTCGCCAAGCCCCGAGGAAGGAGCAAGGCATAGCCCGGCGGATAGTGCGAGTCGTAATAGCCCAAGTCGAACCTTTCTTGTTCGGGCAACGCCAAACAAGAGCCGACGATCAACTCATCGGGCTGAATAAAGGGCTCGCTCGCCGCCAACAACGCTGCAAAACGGCGCGCACAGGCCACAAGGCCCTCGCCGCCGGGATCTTGGACGGCGACGCGGCGCGCCGCCTTATAATGAGTGCCCTGCCAATAACCCTCACGCAGCCGCCAGGTGCGCGACCCCGGCTCCAGTTCCCAAATCTCCTTGGTTTTGACCGCTATTTCCGCCATAACCCCACCTTCATGAACCTGATTTTTCTACGATACACGCCGACGCTCAGAGCATTTCCTCCAAAGGGGGCAAATCATACTCGCCCAGCCGGCATTCCAATCGATCTTTGCCAAAACGTTCGGCCAAAGGCTCGTTCCAAGGCAGGCAAAGCAACGTATTGACCAGCTCCTGCGCCTGTTCCAACGAGCGGGTCTGATGATCATCCAACACACAACTCAACAACATGTCCCGGTCGCCGCTGAGATAAGTGGCCAATTCCTTATCGGCCTTAAAGATGCGCGGCCACAGCACGGTGTACATCAGCTTATCCGGCAACTTGCCCACGTGGAGCAGGCGCACGCCGGCAGCATCGACCCAGCCCTTGCCCTCCACCACGACATCATCGGCGATCCCTTCGATGGCGCCGTTGTTAGGCATGTTCACTTGATAGATGCCGGGCTTGTCATTGGCGATGGCATCCATGATGGGCACCTGAAGCTCGTGGGTTGGCTCAGGCGGAAAAATCTGGGTGACCCGCGCTGAGGGATCGGTTGCGGCGCGCTGAATCTTGTCCACACGCTCCCTCAACCCCTCCAAATATTGCTCCCAACCGATCTGACTGTCGAATCCGCCCAGATAACCGTACCAGCGCCGCTTGGTCTCCAGATCGGTATGATAGTACCACTCGGAGAAGGTGCGCGAGGCGTCGCCAATCGGCATCAGGCCCACGCGCTGATAGTGATCGATGGCCGCCCGGGAAAGCTGGGTGTCGCCAAAACCGCCGCGAAAAGTTCGCCAGTATTCCTCCGAGCGGGTTTCGATCCATTCATCGATACGCGGGTAGAGGTCTTCGCCCCGATAGCGAAATTGGGTCAAATAGATCCAATGATTGACGCCCACCGCCTCCCACTGCACCTCATCGGGAGGCACACCCAAGGCCTCGGCCAGCCGCCGATAGCCCCAAAAACCATGGCAGAGACCCACCACCTTGGCACCGGTCTCGCGCGTCATCAATGTGCAGCCTTCGAACACCGGATTGGAGCTTTGGATCAACCAGGCATTCGGGCAAAGACGCTCGACATCGCGAGCGAGGGAGAGCATCAGCCCATATTGATGAAAGTTGGTCTGCAAGCGCAGCCCCCGATAATAGCCCAGCTTCTCGGCTTCGTGGCGCCACGCTTCCTCCCAACTGTGGCCACCGACCAGGGCGGTGTTCAAGACAAAGTCGGCCTCACATAGGGCGACCTCGCGCTCGGTGGTCGCTTCAAAACGCAAATCGACCCCTAATTCGTCGGCGTAACGCACCGCCAGACGTTGGATCATCTCCAGGCGCTCTGCATCCACATCCATAAAGGTCACCTGGCTGCCATACAACGACTCGGCCAGGCACAGATCGCGCACCAGCCCCAAGGAAAAGACGGCGCTACCCGCCCCAATAACGCCCAGCTTGATCGCCTTGCCCATGAGAATGCCCCCCAACGACGGAAGCTTTGCCTATTCGCGGCGACGACTTTAGGTATCGCATCCCTAACCGGAGCGCGTGGCCCTGCCCCGCTCAACCAGCGGATGGGGATACACGCAGAGATGTACACATCCCCGTCTGCACTCCGGTCAGGCGCTCAATCGCTTATCTCTCGGAGGCCCCCCTAACCTTCCGGAGCCACTTCTGGCAAGTATGTATTCACCCTACAAGCGTACCAGTATTGTTGGGGGAACACAAACTCGAAACGCCCGATCAGGCGTCGGGCGGCACTACACCCACCGTGAGCAGAATATTGGCATAGATGCGCTGTTCGCCGGTGGCGATGACCAGGGCCACGTCGCAACTGCGCGCCGCATCGTAAAAGGCAAAGCGTCCCAGCGGTTGAAGAGGGATCCCCTCACCCAATACCTCGCGGAAACGCGCAAAGATAGGCGGCTCGCGGCCATCGTCGGGCATCATGACAAAGGCAGCCTCTATGGGGACGGCCTCGACCAACACCTCTAATACCTGATCCACGGGGGCAAAGCCACGGGTCAGGTTCAGATAGACATGCTCCGCATCTGGGTTGGAACCGGTGCTGAAGGGATAGTTACCATCGGCGATGAGCACTTTGGAGCCGTGTCCGGCTTGTCCCAGCGCGGCCAGGATCTGCGGATGGGTCAACTTGTGCTTGAGCATATAGCAGCCTCCTGCTTCTCACTCAATTCTTGGAATGAATCGTGCCCGATTATAGGGCGCGCTTGAGCGGTGCGTCAATCGAGCCGGGGACATCCATAAAAAAGGCCTGAGGCACGAACGTGATCACGTTCGTG
>JACIWY010000296.1 GCA_014360745.1 Chloroflexota bacterium | reverse complement strand
TTGGCGCTGCAAGACAGAACTGGTCTTCCGCTTGGTGGATGAATGGTTCATCCGCATGGACGAGTTGCGCTATCGCATCATGGACGTGACCAAGCAGATCCGTTGGATCCCGTCGTTTGGCCTGGAGCGCGAGCTAGACTGGCTGCGCAACATGCACGACTGGATGATCAGCAAGAAGCGCTACTGGGGCTTGGCGCTCCCCTTCTGGGAGTGCGAGGCGTGTGGCCACTTTATCGTCATCGGCGATCGCAAGGAATTGGAAGAAAAGGCCGTAGCGGGCATGGACATATTCAACCATCATACCCCCCATCGGCCCTATATCGATGCCGTCAAGCTGCGCTGCCCCCGGTGCGGTGGGATCATGTCTCGTGTGGCCGATGTGGGCAATCCTTGGCTTGATGCCGGCATCGTTAGCTTTAGCACGTTGCGCTATCGCACCGATCCCGACTATTGGCGACAATGGTACCCAGCGGATTGGATCAGCGAATCGTTCCCCGGCCAGTTCCGCAACTGGTTCTATTCCATGCTGGCTATGGCCACCGTCATCGACAACAGCCCGCCCTTCCGCGAGTGCTTCTCATACGCGACGCTTTTAGCCGAGGATGGCTCGCCGATGCACAAAAGCGCGGGCAACATGATCGAGTTCAACGAAGCCGCCGACCGCATGGGCGTGGACGTGATGCGCTGGCTTTATTGCGCACACAAACCGGAGAACAACTTGCTCTTTGGCTACGGCCGGGCCGACGAAGTGCGTCGCCGATTCCTGATCCCCTTGTGGAACGTATACAACTTTTTCGTTACCTACGCCAACTTGGATGGCTGGGAGCCGCGTTGGGAAGCCTTTGATCCTGGCGCTCCAGAAGGAGAGGCCCCTCAGAGTGACAATTCGCTGGATCGTTGGATCGTGGCGCGCATCAACCAAGTCGTGGCGCGTTGCACCGAGGCGCTGACCGACTCGGATGCCTACAGCGCTACCTTGGCCATCGAGACATTTTTGGATGACCTGACCAACTGGTACGTGCGTCGCAGCCGGCGCCGTTTCTGGAAGAGCGAGCAAGATGCCGACAAGACCACGGCTTATGCCACACTCTACTATGTCCTGGTGCGACTGATCCGCCTGTTGGCGCCTTTTACGCCTTTTGTGTCCGAAGTCATATACCAGAATCTGGTGCGATCGGTGCAGCCGGCCGCTTATATCAGTGTGCACCATAGCGACTGGCCCCAAGTTCACGACTCGGCCATTGACGAGACCTTGCTGGAGCGCATGGATCTGGCGCGCCGCCTCGCCAGCTTGGGTCTCAGCGCACGAAACAGCGCCAATATCAAAGTGCGCCAGCCATTGGCCAAGGCGTTGGTCTATCTGGGAGATGGGATGGCCCAACTGGATCAAGAGCTCTTGGATATCGTCGCCGATGAATTGAACGTCAAAAGCCTTGAATTCGTGACCGACGAAGCCAAGCTGGTGCATTATCGCTTGGTCGCCGATGGTCGCCAGCTCGGCCCCCGCTTTGGGGCGCGTTTTCCTCGCCTCCGAGCGGCGTTGGGCGCGATTGACGCCGCCTCGGCCGCCAAACGCCTGCAGGCCGGGTTGAACCTGGAGCTGAATGTGGATGGCGAGACCGTAGAACTCTCGCCTGAAGAAGTGCTCATCGAAACCCAGCCAGTCGAAGGGCTGGCCGTAGCTTCCGATCGCGGCGCTACCGTAGCCGTCGACGCCGTGATCACCGAGGATCTGCGCCGCGAGGGCCTGGTGCGCGACATCGTGCGTTATGTGCAGACCCTGCGTCGCGATGCCGATTACAAGCTGGACGACCGCATCGCCGTCGGCCTTTTCGGCTTGGATGAGGAAACGCGTGCAGCGGTGGCGCAGTTTGAGCAATATCTGCGCCAAGAGACGTTATGTGAAGAGCTGGTCATCGACGGCGAGGCAGAAGGCTGGGATCAACGCAGCGAGGTCAAACTGGGCGGCGGAACTCTTGGTATAGCAGTACGCAAACTTTGGAAATAGTCGCCATATCCTATAGGACAAGTGCTCCAGGTGACGGGCACTTTGGAGCCCCTCTACAGGCCGTGCCCGTCACCTCGCAGCTTGCAGGCGGTGGACGCTTCAGAAGCCGTTTGCGGACCGCGCGCCATCTGGTAATCAGAGTGACGCTATTTGATCAGCGGTAGATAGAGCTTCCCTTGAAAGGTCATGCCGTACAACCAAATTGAGTCGCTCGCCGTGGCCGACTGACCTCCCTGGCGCATCTCGGCATGGACCATGCGCATGCCGTTCTGCGGCCGCAGGGTCCAGTTCGTCGTTGCCTGGAACGGTCGCCAGGGACCCCAGGGGTCATCGTCGTTGCGCAGCCGCATCTCGCTCCACTGACCATAGATATAGAGTGTCACCGCTGTCGAGTTCGTCCAACGTGCCTCCGCGTTAATGAGCAGGGGATAGACATTATCGCGCAGGCCAAAATTTTGCACCCAATACCGTCCCCAACTTCCCCCTTCATAATAGCCCACGCCGATCTCTCGCGAGGTGGTATTCAAGATATTATTGCGATGGCCAGAGCTATTCATCCACATCCCCATAACCGCATCCGGATCCCCGGCACCGGCGGCGATATTCTCGGCATTGGCAAAGCCGTCATACAAGCTGCGGATGCGCGACCAGGTATCGCATACATGGATCAAGCTATCGCCGTTGCGATCGTAGGAGTCATGGTTGAAATAGTCATCTTGGGCCATATCGGCAGCGTGGTAGCGAGCCGCGTATTCGAGCGATTCGACACGTTTGAGAGGCGGGAGTCCCCGCTCCGCACGGCGGGCATTCACTAATTCTACCACTTGTTGTTCATAGTCGGCATTTAACGGTGGCACCTGCACCCCGCCGCAGCCGGAAAAAGCCGGCCACGGCCCCTCGCCAAAGATCAACGTCGGGCCGGACAGCCACACTATAACCATAGCCCAAAGGCCGACCCAAAGGCAGTGTCTGTTCCATTGTGGGTTCATCGAACAACCTCCTTCCCCTGCCGTCTAGCTCTGGGCAGACTCGCGGAAAGCAATTCTGACGTGGTTACGTTACCATGAGCCTTTTCCTCAGCTTGAGGCCGTTTCTCTATGCTGCTATCATGAGAGCCAGATTTTGCCCGAGGAGATCGAACATGCTCATGGACGTCAAAAAGTATTTGCGCGGTGAATCAGACGCCCTGGTAGGGCGGCGCATGCGCCTGTCCCGTTATCTCATCTGTTCCATGCAGGGACACTTTCCTGTGTTGATCAAAACCGGGGCCTCGTCATTGGCCGTTATCTATCGCACCGGCGCCGCTCACGTGGGTATCAGCGGCACGCTGGCTACGGCACGCTCCGATGACGGCGGACGAAGTTGGTCCGATCCCATCGAGATCGCGCCCCGCTGGGACGACAACCGCAATCCGGCTTTCGGCCTGAACGCCCGCGGCGAATGGCTCGCCGCCTGGTGGAAGGCCCGCCTGCACGCCTACGCTGACCTACAAGGAAATGGTCTGCAATACATGCCAGCAGAGGACGATGAACGCATCGGAGCCATACCCGCTCTTTATTACGCCCGCAGCGCAGACCTAGGCCGCACTTGGAGCGAAGCGATGGTCTATCGTTCTAACCTGTTGAGCCTGGCCTCCCCTTATGGGCGCATCCTCTCCGCGCCTGATGGGACGTTGTTGATGAGCGTCTATGGCCGCCCCCGCGAGGATCTGGGCTGCAAGAACATCGCCGTGTTGCTGCGCAGCCGCGACGGCGGCGCTACCTGGGGCGAAGAGACGCTGGTGGTCCGGCGACACAATGAGACATCCTACGTCCTGCTCCCCGACGGTCGCCTCGTCGGCGCGGCCCGCTCCGAGAGCGGCCATGTGGCGATTTTGTTTAGCGATGACTTGGGCCGCACTTGGAGCGAACCGCGCCAGGTGACCCGCGACGGCGAACATCCCGCCGATCTGACCTTGCTCGCCAGCGGGCGGTTGCTGCTTACCTTTGGGCGACGCATCCGCCCCCTGGGCTGTGGCGCGCTGCTCAGCGATGACGGCGGCCAAACTTGGCATCGCGATCGCGAAGTGCTGTTGGCCGGCGATGGCATCGAAAACACCGATTTGGGTTACCCCTCGACGGTACAGCTCGACGACGGCACTATCGTCACCGCTCTCTATTATGCCAGCGGCTCCGAGATGTCGGCCGATTGGCGAGGCTGGGGCCGCGTCTCCTGTCAAGCCATCCACTACCGTGAGGAAGACCTTGTCTGAAGCGGCCCGTCCCTACACCTCCTCAAACCGCTGTTTGCTCAACCACATCGGCTCGGGGCCCAGGCCCGACAAGGGACGCAGCCGCAGCCGGAAGGTCACCTCCTCCGGCAGGAGCTGATATTGCGGCAAGACGCCCGGGCCGCAACTGCCGTTGCCCAGCCCGCTCTGACGATAATCTAGGTTGAGGGTGATCTCCGGGCGACGCTGAAGTTCGTGCATATGTCGGGCCACGGTTAGGTCCTGGGTAGTGTAATGATGAGCACTGACCTCCAGCAGCGGCATGCCCACCGCCATGAGCCCCACGCCGATGTCGTCGGTAAGAGACACCCAACGCACATCGGTCTTGTTGCCGTTTTCCTGCGGCATGACATAGTTTACGAATTGCTCGTCCACCGTGCCCGAATAGAGGCCGACGAGGGCGCTCTCTCGCCGATCGACGTAATTCTCGTGCGGACCACGGCCATACCAGGTCATCCTTTCAAACCCGCCGGGCAACGTCAGTTGCAAGCCAAGCCGGGGCAGGAAAGGCATTCCCTCATCCGGCACCACATGGGTCGCGATGAGGATATCCGCGCCGCCATAAATGGTGTAGACGTACTCGCAATCGAAACCAATTGAAACATCCGGCGCTGCCACACGAGACCGCACCCACACGCGAGCTATACGTTCACTCAAGAGCTCTCCATGGATCTCTTGTAGCCGATGTTCCACGCGGTCAAGCCCGGCCTCTCGCCAACGAAGCGCCGCCTTTTGATCCCCCCACGTATTGGCATCGTTATCGGTGGGCGCGCGCCAAACGTTGAGTTTCGGGCCAGCGAC
>JACIWY010000295.1 GCA_014360745.1 Chloroflexota bacterium | reverse complement strand
CGGAGTGTTGCCGCGAGAGTTATGGCAGGTACAGGTGATGACTTTGGGCAGCGTGCCGGGCATCAACACGCGCTATGTGCCCGCGTTGGCCGCCTTGTACGGTAGCGCGGCCATCCGCGAGATCTATGGCGCCACCGAGGGGATGTTCGGCCAGCAGATGGACGAGAAACGGGCCTGGGTGCCCAATTACGATCTGTTTTTCTTTGAAGTGGAAACGGCCAAGGGCCTCAAGATGCTGCACGAAATGATGCCGGGCGAGCGAGGCAGCTTGGTCGTTTCGACGCCGGTGCTGCCTCGCTACAAGATCGGCGATATGATCCTGGCCATGCGCCCGCCATATTACCGCTGCATCGGCCGTGACCGCTGGTGGACGCCGCTGCGCTATGCCTGGGATGAATTCTCCACGCTGAACTTTGGGCGATTATGAGGAGGCCATGCCCCTCTAAAGCGTGCCCCAAATCATTCGCGGGGGCGGATGACATCGCGTAACAGGATGCCCAGCCCGATAAGGATCAGGGCGACGGGCAACACGATGGCCCAGCCCAGCCAATTGCCCAGACCGACGGCGATCAGGATGATCGCCAGGATGAATTGGCCCCCTATGGGCCGGCGGTATTCGGGCAAGGCGAAGCGGGCCAGTATCTCCAAGAGCACGATGCCGCCGGCCCCGATGAGGATCAAGGGCCAACTTTCGCGGATGGCGAACAAGCCGAGGTTATCGGCCAAAAGCACCAAGCCGGCCCAAATGAGAATGGCAGCCCAGGCCAACGTGCTGAGCCGATCCCGCTGCCATTCCCCTTTTTCCTGTTTCTCTTCTTCTTTTTCCTGCTTTTCTTCCTTCTCGTCGCGTCTCTGTTCGGCCATGTTTCCTCCTTTTCACAATAGCCTCAAGATGCCAATCGCGACAAAGGGCCGGCTTATCCCTCAATCTCCTCAGCCGCGTATCCTACGCGCGGCCCTTTTGCACCTCTTCGATGAGCGTGCGGGCCCGCTTGGTCAGGGCGGCCCAATCGCCGCTGGCCACCAGCTTGCTGTTCACCAGGCTGGAGCCGACGCCCACGCAGGCTGCGCCGTTGCGGATGTACTCGGCCACATTGTCGGGCCCCACGCCGCCCACCGGCGCCAAGCGCACCTGCGGCAGCGGCGCCAAAAGCGCGCGGATATAGCCTGGGCCAAAGGTGTCGGCCGGAAAGATCTTGACCACATCGGCCCCGGCGTCCCAGGCCTGCATCACCTCCGTGGGCGTGAGCGCCCCGGGCATCGAGACGACGCTATAGCGGTTGCAGAGGGTGATCACCTCCGGGTTCAGGTTCGGCGCCACGATGAATTTCGCCCCGGCCAAGATGGCCGCCCGCGCCGTCTCGGCATCCAACACGGTGCCCGCCCCAAAGACGACGTCGCCCTTGAACTCAGCGGTGACCTTCTCCAACGTCTGCAGCGCAGCGGGGGTGGTCATAGTGAATTCGATATGGCGCACGCCCCCTTCGGCGATTGCCTCGGCCACGCGGATCAAGCTCTCCGAGGAATCCAGCCGCACGATGGCCACCACACCGGTTTCCAAGATGCCTTGTAAAATCTCCTGTCTGCTCATTTCCTTTTCCTTTCTCTCCTCGACCCTCCCGCAGGTTCGGAACCTGCCGTTTCAACTGCTGCCCAATCCCCCTAAAATGCCGGACGGATCCCCTGGGCAAGCCCTTTTACTATATATATGCACCGCGACCAACACAACAGGCCGCGATAAAAGCGATCCCTACCGAGATCAATGCGGCGGTTGGGTTTGCAACGGCCGCACCCCCAAATCGGCCGCGATCTTGTTGTGCGAGGCGACGACGTCCTCGGCGATGGGGATCCCCTCGCGGCTGTATTCCTCCGCCTTGCGTCGCTCCAATTCGCCCGGGATCAAGATCTCTTTATGACCGGGCGCCAGGGGGATGCTGCGCAAAAACTCGATCAACTCGTCCATCCGCGCGCGGAACCGTTCCGGTGGCATAAAGGCAGCCACGTCGATGGCGCCCAGGAAATGGCCCAGCTTTTGTGGTAGGCTCGTGTCGCCGTAAAGGTTGTTGATGCGCGGGCCGAACTCGGCGCCGGTGAGGATGGAGGAGAAAATCTCGGCGATCATCGCCAGGCCATAGCCCTTGGGGCCGCCGAGTGGCAGCATGACCCCCTTGTCGGCGGCCACCGGATCGGTGGTGGGGCGCCCTTCCTCATCCAATGCCCACCCTTCCGGGATCGGCTTGCCCTCCATGATGGCCAACAGCAGCTTGCCCTTGGCCACTACGGTGGTGGCCATGTCAAAGATGACATCCCCTTGCTTCCCGCCGGGGATACACCAGCACAGCGGGTTGGTGCCCAGCGCGCGGGCTCGCCCGCCATAGGGCGGCTGTAGGGGGATGCTCGCCGTTGTGGCCACGCCGATCATGTCGTGTTTGAGCGCTTCGCGCGCGGTGATGAACGCCGCGCCAAAATGCGAGCTGTTGCGCACCGCCACCCAGCCGGTGCCTTCCTCGCGGGCGATATCGATGGCCACCCCCATGGCAAAAAGCGCCACTTGGGCGCCGGCGCCACCATCCCCATCGACGATGGCCGTGCTTTTGCGGCGCTGGAGCACCTTGATCTGCGGATCGGGGTTCGTGCCGCCGTTCCGCAGGCGCTCCACATAGACGGGCATCAGTCGCGACACCCCGTGGCTGCCCATGCCGTGCAGTTCGCCCTGCGTCAGGTTGTAGGCGATGGCCTTGGCCGCCGCCTCAGACGCCCCCGCCGCCCGAAAGACCTCGTAGGCGAAGCGATACAGCTCCTCTTGCGTTACGCGATGATAGACGACCATAGAAACGCTGTTCCTCCCGCTCTTTTATACCGTATCATCCAACGGCAGCCCCAGCTTCTGGTAGAGCTCGCGCCGTCCGGCCTTGTCATGCTTGGCCACTTGCCAGGCATACTCGGCCACCTCCTCGGCCACCTCGATGGGCACCACCACCACACCATCGCCATCGGCGACGACGAAATCGCCGGGGCGCACCAAGACGCCGCCCACGGTGATCGGCCTGCCCTCGTCGATCAACTCCAGGCGGCCGGGGCGGATCGTCTTGGTGATCAGGCGCGAATATACCGGCACCCTCTCCTTGATCAGTTCGTCGGTATCTCGGCAACCGCCGTTGGTTACGGCGCCCACCGCACCGGCGGCGATCCAGCTCAGCGCGTTGTTGGAGCCGATATAGCCGACGTCCAGATCCTGCCCGTCGATGACGATGACATCTCCCTCCTGGATCAATTCTCGCCTCGGCCCTTGGGCCAGATCACGATACCAGGAGCGGATAAACTCGCCCGCCTCCTGAGGGCTGCGCGGCGTGATGGGTTTGTTGGTGGGGCCAAAACGCACCGTATGGGCAAAGCCATAGATACGATGCGCGAATGTCTCGACATCTCGCCACAGCGGGCGAATATCGGGGGCCATGTTGCCACGATCCCACAGCCCCATATAGTCCATCCCGTCCGAGACATCCGTTACCCGCAGCCCACGGTAACGTTCGATCAAGGCCCTTCTTTTTTCGTCCATGGTAGTTTCCTTTCTCTTCAGTCGGGCAACGCCCCGGTCACAGGGCGATAATCTTGCACCCAAAATCCGCGCACCGTCTCCCCTTCGGCTTGCCATAGCCGGACGCTCGTCCCCCGGCTCTCCAGCGTGATCGTCGCGGGCTCGCCGGGATGGTTGGGGTCGTACACCGCGAACGAGCACATCCCTCGCTCATCCTGAACATACCCAAAGGCGACCACCTGATGGTTGTAGGTCGGGTTGGCCAGGCCGCCCACGCGCATGATTACCAGCACGGCAGGCCGGCCGCGGTCCAAAGCGCTCAAAAGGCGGGGCAGCTCCGAGCTCGCCGTCCAAGCGGCCGCCCGTTCGTCGCTGGCCGCCATCCATCGCACCACCCGCGGCAACACCAAGCGCCCCAAGCTATCCAACTGGCGCCGCACAAGGAAACGATACAAGGGGCTACCGAACCTCGGCGGCACGGTTTGGGCGGGAATGGGGCGCCCGGCGTAATAGTAATCCAGCGCACCGAAACAAAGGCCGCCGCACAGCCCGTACACGACGCGCCCCTTGCTAAAGGGCAGAACAAACCGATTATCGAAGCGAAAGCCCCGCTCTGCCGTAAACCCCGTCTGCGCGCTCCGCACAGATCGCCCCCGCCGCCCCAATAGCGAACTATGGCTTCCAACCGCCCGATGCTCATACCTCCAAACGCACTTCGCGGCCGCTCGCCGAGGAGGCATAAATGGCATCGAGCACCGCTTGCACATCGAGGACATGTTCGGGCTTGACGGCGCACTCGCACTCGCCGCGTACACAATCGACGAAATGGGCGATCTCGGCATGATGCGGCTCGACGGAAGGGAGGCCCGTGGGGGTAATGTCCACCATCGTCCGGTCGACATCCTTATAGATGCGCAAGGGGCTAAGCGTGGCACCGCCGTGGGTGCCCAGGATGCGCGTCTCTTGAATATTCTCGCCGATGTGCGCCGCCCAAGTCACGCGCAAGAGGAGCGTGGCCCCGTTCTCAAAGCGCACCAAGGCCATCCCCGTGTCGTCCACGTCGAATTTGCTCGCATCCCACATCCCCCAGCGCGGCGGGGCCACATCCTCCCGTGGGCCAAAGATGGCATAGGTCGCCCCGCTCACCGCGACCGGTTTAGGGTTGCCCATCAGCCACATGGTGTGATCCAGCGCGTGCACGCCGATATCGATGAGCGCGCCGCCGCCTTGCATCGCCTTTTGCGTGAACACCCCCCAATTGGGGATGCCCCGGCGACGCATGAGGGTGGCTTCTCCATAGTAAATATCGCCCAGCTCGCCCGCCTCGATAAAGCGCTTGAGCGTTTGCGATTCGGGGATAAAACGAAAGTGTAGCCCGATCTGTAGGATCTTGCCCAGCCTACGGGCCGTCTCGACCATCCTCTGCCCCTCAGCCAAGTTCATGGCGATGGGCTTTTCGCACAAGACATGGGCGCCGGCCAGGGCATAGACCAAGGTTCCACTGACCCCCTCCGCGACATAGTCCACCAAGCGCCAGCAGCCAGGGCGCGTCT
>JACIWY010000294.1 GCA_014360745.1 Chloroflexota bacterium | reverse complement strand
TGAGGATGAAGCACGGTGAGCATTTGGGGCAACGTTCGGCGCCATCTCGGCTGGAAATTGTTTCTGACCTATTTTGCCATCATCGCCATCGCCGGCATGGTGTTCGCGACGGCGGCGGAGCTCCATATGCCGGTTGCGTTCGAGCGCCACCTGGCCGCCATGACCAAACAGATGGGCGATGCCGCCACGCTGGAGCAAGACCTTTTCCAAAACTTTCGCCAAGCGACGATCGAATCGGTCACCTTGGGCATGGTGGCCGCTACCATGCTCGCGCTTGCCTTGAGCTTGTATGTCAGTCGGCGGATTTCGACGACCATCCGCCGCCTAATGCTGGCCGCCCGCCGCATTGCCGGTGGGTATTATGAAGAGCGCATTCGGGTGGATGAACGCAGAGATGTGGACGAACTGGGGCAATTGGCCGTTCATTTTAACCAGATGGCGGCAGCGCTTGACCGAATCGAGACAAGGCGCCAGGAACTGATCGGCAACGTGGCCCACGAATTGCGCACGCCGCTGACGAGCATCAAGGGGTACATGGAAGGGCTGATCGACGGCGTGCTGCCGGCGGAGCCCCACACCTTTGAAAAGATACGGCTGGAGGCCGATCGCTTGCAGCGGCTGGTCGACGACCTTCAAGAACTCAGCCGTGTGGAGGCCGGCGCGATCCCGTTGAACTTGAAGCCGGTGTCGATGTCCGTTCTGATCACAAGCACCGTCGAACATCTGCGCCCCCAATTCATGGACAAAGGGGTGAGCATCCAGACAAACATTCCACCCAGTCTGCCCAAGGCGCGCGCCGACGAAGATCGGCTACGCCAGGTCTTGCTTAACTTGGTGGGCAACGCGCTTCAGTACACCCCGACCGGCGGCCAAGTAACCGTGCGAGCCTGGGCGGCCGCGGGGTTTGTGCACGTCGAGGTCAGCGATACGGGGATCGGCATTGCCCCCGAACATCTGCCGCACCTTTTCGACCGTTTCTACCGGGTGGATCACTCCCGCTCGCGCGCCGGCGGCGGCAGCGGCATCGGGCTGACCATCGCCAAACACCTTGTTAAAGCCCATGGGGGCGAGATCAGTGCCCAAAGTGCAGGGCTTGGGCGGGGAAGCAGGTTCGCTTTCTCCATCCCCATCGCCTGAACCCACGCGGAGCTTCTGGCCTCAAGTGCGCGCCCTACAAATATCGGGACGCGCACTTTTCTTTGCATAATCTTTACCAAATCGCCAATGGAGCTTTACTCGAGCCTATTACACTATGGGCGTAAAGCTCAGGTGACCATGGATGGGGAAAAAAGCCGAGGAGGTGAGAGATGATGATGATCGGAATCGTATTGTTGTGGGCAGCCATTATTGGCCTGGCGGTGTGGGGATTCCGCTGGCTCTTTCCCTCTGGGATAAAGCCAACTTTGCCGAAGGATGCCGAGCAGGATGCCTTGAACATCTTGGCCGCCCGTTATGCGCGGGGTGAGATCACACGGGAGCAATATCAGCGCATGCGGCGCGATATCGCCCCCCTCACCGAGGTCGAGGAGCCTGCCGGCGGCCATGAACGCCATACACAAGCGCACCAAGGACATGAGCACTGATGGGTTATCGTTGCCCGTATCAACGGGCGAGGATCACCCGCAACCATTAGCGAGACGCTAAAGCAAACGGCGGTTGGCGCCCTGGTGATGCCAACCGCCGTTTGCGGCGTTTTGGGTTGGTCATCAGGCCCTATTTGACTGGGAGGGGTGTCTTGCTCACCGATCGGGTGAAATACCCTGCCATCGTTATCCCACGGGCCATACACGATCCGCTCGGCATACAGCCGAGACAATAGACACAAGGCACCGATTTCCAAAGCATCGAAGGAGTGCGATACACCGCCAAACGGTGAGCCGGGTATTGTAAAAACTCGCCATTGGGATTCGAGGTTATTTTTCGCGGCGGCGAGGATGTGCACACTGCCCCCATACCTTCAAGCAGAGCGATCAACTCTTCAGTTGATTGGCGCGCCCGATTTGCCTATACTGGGGTTAAAGTGAAGGCAGGTCATTCTCGGTCGTCATGAACGCTTATCCGCCTAATGAACCCTCCTGTGGGCGGGCCAATCAACCCCAGGAGGAGGCCTGGCAGCAAGACGACATATCGGATTCGTCGGTCGTGCTGCGCAAAGGTCGCCTTTATTTACTCTGTCGGGTCGGCGCGCCGCCCGCGTTGCTTAGGGCCGTCGCACGGGCCTATTATACAGACAGATCGTTCGACGTGTTGCCCAGCCTCAGCGCGGCGTTGGTTGCTACCTACGACGAGTTTGACCATGCCGCGCACTATCTGCCCCTGGCCGTGGTGCTCCAAGGGTTGGAGGTATATGCCGTCGGCAGCCAAGAGGCGGTGTTGTGGGGCGTGCGCGAGGGAGGAGTTCGTGAGCTGTTGGCGCCCGCGAATGGCGCCGGCCTTTGGCCACGAGGCATGACCTGCGTACAGAACGCCAAGGGAGCCATACTTTACGGGGTATCCTGGCGCCTTCTTAAGGATGACGTATTGGTACTGACCACCTCCGAAGCGGCAACGCGCCTCGCGCATCGCGATTTGGCCGCGATCGTGCGCCGGCAAAATCCGCAAGCGGCTGCGGAAGCTCTCTCGCGGCGGGCCAAGGCCGGAAGAAAGGCGGAGCCCCTGCCGGTGACGGTGTTGCGACTCGGAGGGTTGCAGCCCATCCCGGAATTGGGGCCGATCCGCCCGCGTCCTTTTGAGCCACAGCCCTCGGCGCCTCGCCCGCGCCCAAGAGACGAGCGTTCCCCTATCTGGCCCGCCTTGCTGGTGGCCGCTGTGGCTGTGGGCCTGGCCTTATGGGTCAAACGGCCTTCGTTGACCCGCGTCGACGCCGGGTCTCTGCTGATTCGCCTGTTGACGCCGGCGGCTTCCACGACATCGGCCATCAGGGAGGGCGAGAACCTCTCAGAGACACCGACGCCCCGCCTGCCGGCGCCCACGATGATCCTTTTCGCGGGCACGCCTCGAGCCACGGCTACCTCCGCGCCTACGAACAGGCCCGCAAGTCCGGCCCGGATTCGGCCATCGACGACGCCGTCGCCCGCCGAGGAACATTATGCGCCTCCCCAGCTCCTTTACCCGGCGAGCGAACAAGCGGTGTACGGGCACCAATTGGAGCTGCGCTGGTCTTGGGAGGGCATATTGGGCGAGGACGACTATTTCGACGTGCGAGTGTGGCCCCTCGGCGCGCCGAAGCAAGGGATCGCTTGGACCAAGGAGACCCAATATATAGAGCGTAATCTCGCGTCGGGCTGGTATTCTTGGACGGTGGTGGTAGTGCGCGGACAGGAGGGCCGAGTCGAGCGCGAACTCTCCGCCGAGCCCAAGCCGGTCAACTTTCGTTGGCTGGGGGAGAGCAACGAAGATAACAAGCCGCATCCCACCGAGCCCCCCACCCAAGAGCCTTGGCCTACCAGGATCACGCTCCAACCCTGGCCCACGCGGGTGACACTCGTTCCAGATGGCGAATGAGCGCATGCGGGTCACAAGGCCTTTGGCGTCAGGCAAATTGGTGTTGAAACATGAAGCCTCAAACGTCACGACGATTTGAACTCTTGGCGCTCGGCGTCAGTGCGCTGGCCTTGATCGGCATATTCATGGCCACATGGGCTGAAATGTCGCACCTTCCGACTTGGGCTCAAAGCGTGCTACCCACCACCATGCCCCCCACCCGCCCTACCGTGCCGACCGAGACGCCGACCCCAACTCACACCGCCACGGCCACATCCACGGCGACCGTTACAGCCACCGTGCCCATCACGGTTACTATTCCGGTGACGCCCACCTCGACCAGCACTCCCACTCTGACCCCGACCAACACCTCTACGCCGACCCCACAGCCCGCCCATTTGCCTCTGTTGTACAAGCAATTGCTCTCCTTGGTGAACGGCACTTTTACCACCGGCTCTTTCTCGCCAGGGTGGGAAACGGAGGGCACGCTGAACAAGTCGGTGGTGAACACCGAGCGCCGCTCGCCGCCGTACGCCGCCTTGCTCGGCGATCCGAGTTATGATAACAATGGCGGCGCACCGGTGGGCATGGCCGCCATCGCCCAGGCTTTTGACGTGCCCGCATCGGGTCACCCGGAGCTCCATGTGTGGTACAGGCTTCATTCCTACGACACGATCCAGTTTGACTACTTTATGATCGAGATCACCGAACAACCGAACGGCGCCCCGGAGATCGTCGCGCGCGATGGCTGCACGACGTGGCAGCCAGGGGTCAAGTGTTCCAAGGGTTGGGAAGAGCGGGTGATCTCGCTGGATCCCTGGCGCGGCAAGAGGGTGCGCCTTCGCCTCGCCAATGTGATGACCAACGACGATGGCTTCTATAATACTTGGACGTATGTGGACGATATCTATGTGCTCTGTCGTCCATAAGGATAGGCGATGATTTTCCTATTTGCGGTGCGAGCATCATGACATTTTCACCTTGTCCCAAGCTTCGCCCTCTTGACGTGCAGGCAGCTCATCACAACGGCCGCCAGGTGATCGTGCTGCGCGACCCCTTGGGCATCAGCGACCGCACGGCGGTCTTGCCGCAGAGCCTGGCGCCGCTTTTGGCGCTCTGCGACGGCAGCCGCGATGTCAGCGCGTTGCGCGCCAGCCTTGCCGTGCGTTACGGTATTGCCCTGCCCCTGGATACCATAGAACAAATCCTCGGCGCGCTGGATGAGGCGCTCTTTTTAGACAACGAGCGCTTTGCCCAGGCCCGACAAGAACAGGTGCAGGCCTTTCGTAGCGCGCCCTACCGAGAGCCGGCCTTGGCCCCCCATTCTTACCCGGCCGATCCCGATGCTCTGCGCAAGCTGTTGGACGGCTACCTGGAAGAGGCCGGCGACGTGCCGGAAGCCGGGACGTTGCGCGGCTTGGTGAGCCCTCATATCGACTATGCGCGCGGCGGCCCCGTTTACGCACGGGTGTGGAAGAGCTCGGCCAAGGCGCTTGGAGAGGCAGAGCTCGTCATTATGCTGGGCACCGATCACCACGGGAGCCCGGGGAGGATCACGCTGACGCCGCAGCACTACGCCACGCCCTTTGGCGTATTGCCCACGGCGGGCGAGGTGGTGA
>JACIWY010000293.1 GCA_014360745.1 Chloroflexota bacterium | reverse complement strand
CTCCCCTCGTTCCGATCAATCTGTTTAATATTACCTGGCGGAGGCCCGCCGGGCGCGTTAGTTACGATGTGCTACCCCTCGAGTTAACCGGCGTTCCGGCGCAGATCGTCGTCCTTTATGGCCGGGATTTTCCCACGGGCAGCCACAAAGTCGGGGCTGCTTATGCAGTGCTGTTAGAACGCCTCCTAGCGGGCGATGCCATCCCCGGTAAAACCATCTGCATTTGGCCCTCTACCGGCAACTATGGCATCGGCGGCGCATGGGTCGGCGGGCGGATGGGCTTTCGCAGCATCGTGGTGATGCCCCAGGGGATGAGCGCCGAGCGCTTTGAGCTGATCCGCCGCTATGGCGCCGAGATCCGCACGGGTCCGGGTGGCGAGGCTGATGTCGTCTCGCTCTATGACATCGCTATGGAGCTCTTTCGCCAGGACCCCGAACATATGCGCGTGCTTAACCAATTCGACTCGATGGCTAATTATCGTTTCCATTATTATGTCACCGGCAATACTATCGCCGAATTGGTAACAGAGCTGGCTGCCGATGGCCTGGGCGACGGGCGCGCAGCGGCCTATGTATCGGCCATGGGCTCAGCAGGCACCATTGCCGCCGGGGACCGATTGAAGCAAATCTGGCCCGAGATCAGGGTCGTCGGCGTCGAGCCGATTCAATGCCCGACCCTTTCTTGTTGTGGCTACGGCAGCCATGCCATTCAAGGCATCGGCGACCGTCACATCACCTGGATCCACAACGTGTTCAACACCGACGCCGTAGTGGCCATCGACGACCAAGAAGCCCTGCAAGGATTGCAACTACTTACCGATCCGGCGGGGTGGCGAACGATGATCGATCGCTACGGAGTGCCAGAGGAGGGTTTGGCCCGCATCGCCACGTACGTAGGCATCTCGGGCATAGCCAATATCCTGGCAGCCATCAAGGCCTGTAAATTCTATGAGTTGAGCGCCGATGATGTGGTGGTCACCGTATGCACCGACACGGTCGAACGTTACCGCTCGACTCTGGCGGCGTTGAGAGAGCAACAAGGCCCTATGGACGAGATCGAAGCCGCCGTGCGCCTGGTGAGCATCTTTCATAAACAAAAGCTCGACTGGGTCACCGAAGGCACACTGGAGCGCCGGCGTGCCTGGCACAATTTTAAATTCTTTACCTGGGTTGAGAAACGCGGCAAGCGTTTGGCCGAGCTCGAGGCGCAGCGTTCGCCAAGCTATTGGCAAGAACAACAAGCTCTGGTTGCGGAGATCGATCGGCAGCTCTTGGCCTTGCGCGTTTCTCAACCCCAATTCTAATCCTTCTAACGAGAGCCGCCATAGCCCGACATCCCTCTTGTCTCAGGCAGGAGCGTATGTCGGGCGTATCGTATGCGCAACCCTGACGCCTGATCGCGCGTAAAGAAAACACGTCAGATGAACAAGCGCGCCAGAAGGGAAGAGACGGTGGGTGGGGTGGAGGGAGATCGGGAACAACAGTGGGTGTATCGTGCCCGCAAAGGAGATCAGGCCGCCTTCGCCAAACTGGTGGAGGCCTATCAAGGCCCAATCTATAACTTGGCCTACCGCATGTTGGGAAGCCAAACCGAGGCGGAGGATGCCGCACAGGAAACGTTTATTCGCGCCTATAGCCATCTGGGCACCTATGATCCCAGCCGCAAATTCTCCTCGTGGATCCTGTCGATCGCCTCGCATTACTGCATCGACCGGCTCAGGCGGCGGCGTGGCTCGGTGTCGCTGGAGGCCATCAACCATTGGCGTTGGATCGCCGACGAACGCCCACGCCCCGAAGAGATGGCAGCGCGCCACGAACGCAGCGACGAGATCCGCACCCTTTTGGCAGAGTTGCCGGTGCAGTATCGGCTGGTCATCATCCTCCGTTACTGGCACGATTACTCGTATGAGGAAATCGCCGAGATCACCAATTCAACCGAAAGCGCGGTCAAGTCACGTTTGCATCGGGCGCGACGCATGATGGCCGCCATGATGGAGGAGCTCAACGAAAGTGAAACCGCCCAGCATGAAGCCCAATGGAGGGAATCTGAAAATGCAATGTCTGCATGCCTCTGAATTGATGTCGTTGCGCCTCGATGGCAGAATCCGCCAAGATGAAGAAGCGAGCTTGCAACGACATCTGGCAGATTGTGCAGCCTGTCGGGGGCAATGGGAACGCCTTCAGCGTTTGGAGAGCATTTTTGCCGACGCTCCCATGATGATGCCTCCACCGACCTTGCACGCCCAGGTGATGCTCGCCGTCCGACGACGAAACTTGCCCTTTGGCCTCTCACGGCGCGGCGCGCTTCTAGTTCTGTGTTTTGCCAGTATTTTGCTCATCTGGGCAACCTCCATGGCCCTGGTAACTACCGCGGCGCTGAGCAATCCTGCGCTTGTTCAGGCCTTTGTACACATCTTGGTTCAAATCGCCATTGTAAGTCGCTCCATAGCCAACGCTCTCGCGCTTGTGTTAAAAGCTCTCCTGGGCGGCGCAAACTGGATACTGCTTCCGGGTTGCCTGGCTTTGATATGCGGGATGCTCATAGTGTGGTACTCGCTGGTAAGTGCACCCTGGCGCCTGGCCTGGGAACGCCCAGAGCTTTCGCGTCGGGCTGATCCGCCGCGCTAAGGGGGCCCCGATGAGACAGAAATTCTTGCGCTTTCTACTGCTCAGCCTCTTGATGCTAGTGGCTTTTCCTCTGCCGGTAATGGGCCAGGGCGAAAGCATTGTGATTCGCGACGAACGAACTCTGAAGGCAGGTGAACGCATCGCGGAGGATATTGTTGTGTTAGGGGGCACCCTACACAGCCTACAAGATAGCGAGGTGCTTGGCAATTTGGTGGTCATTGCCGGCGAAGCGGACCTCGCCGGCAAGATCGACGGAGATGTGGTAAGCCTCGGAGGCTTTGTCCAGCTCGGCCCCACCGCCGAAGTGAGCGGTGACGTCGTCGTCTTGGGTACCCTGCGTCGGCATCCCGAAGCAACGATCTATGGTAACGTGATTGAAGGACTGGCCGCCGCCTCCCGAATAGAGGCTTTGCCGCGCGATTGGCTTCAACAACTTGCACCACCGGCAAGCAAACAAACATCGGGCAAATCGCGGCTAGGGGCATGGTTGATGGGCACAGTACGCACTTTGGCTTTCACGCTGGGCCTCCTTTTACTGGCTGCGATCATTGCCAGCATCTTGCCCATAAATCTGACCAACGTGGCTGAGACCATGCGCCACTCATTACTGTTAAGCTTTGGTATAGGTCTACTTACCATGGTTTTGGCTGCCATACTTCTTCCTATTTTAGTTATTATCTGTATTGGCATTCCTGTAGCTTTTGTGCTCGCCATGATCTTGTTAATGGCTTCCTTACTGGCCTGGATAGCGGCGGGCCGCGTTGTGGGCCAGCTGATATTGCGCCTTCTCTCTCCAACTTATAATCCCTCGCTCCTTATGGAAACGATGGCCGGCACCTTGCTCATCAGTTTGCTTGCCGGAACCGGCTGCTTTGGCGCCTGGTTGACGTTCCTGTTGATAAGTTGGGGGATAGGCGCGGTAATCCTGACTCGCGCTGGCACAACACCGGCCCCATTCTGGACTCCCTTCGGCCCACCGAATGCCCAACCTGCCACGACTTTCTCGCCATCAGCATCTCAGCAAGCGTCGGAATCGCCGAACCATCTTTTTCCTCCGATAACGGATAGCCACAAACCAGATGCGCATAATACAAAACGCCTAAACGAATAATAAGAATATTATAACATAATTGGAACAAGCAAAAAGGGGAGAAAGTCGGATTTCTCCCCTTTTTTGCTTGATCGTATGAAGAAACTGTCACCTCCCCCATCGTGGCGTTCATGGTGATTTCATCTGCGGGCTCTATACTGAGCCAGGATTGCAAGAAGCGCCCCATTATTCCACTTTGGAGACGAACGCTAGATGGCAACCAAGTTGGCGCATTTACGCTCAGCCAGAGTTATGCCAACATTGACCCTTTCTTGGCCGATCAATGCAGAACGCGCCTATGCCCGACAAGATCGACTAGCTCTTTATCGCCTAGCCAAACGAGCTTTTGACCTGGCTTTAGCTACGTTGCTGTTGCTGCTTCTCTCTCCCTTAATGCTACTCATCGCTTTGGCCATCGTCCTCGATTCCCCCGGGCCGGCGCTTTTTGTCCAAAAACGCGTCCTCGGCGAGCAATCGCTGCGCGATGGCCCCCCCGAGGAACACGTTTTTGACTTTTATAAATTCCGTACCATGGTTCACCGTGCCGATCAGTCGATCCATCAGGAGTATATGCGCCGTCTGATCCGTGGCGAAGTGGATAAAACCGGCTCCCTTTTTAAACTAGAACATGATCCTCGGGTCACTCGGGTGGGCCGTTTCCTGCGCAAGACCAGCCTGGACGAGCTTCCTCAACTGTTCAATATTCTGCGCGGTGAAATGAGTTTCGTCGGCCCTCGCCCGGCCATCCCTTACGAAGTAGCTCATTACAAGCCCTATTATCTGGAACGGCTTACCGTTGCCCAAGGCCTGACCGGGCTGTGGCAAATTATGGGACGCAACGAGCTTTCCTTTGAAGAAATGGTTGCGCTGGATATTCAGTACGCACGCAACCGCTCTTTCTGGGGCGATCTCAAGATCCTTATCTCGACGATTCCAGCGGTGTTGCGTTGCCGTGGAGTGTGTTAGCACAAAAACCCGTTGACGACACTCGATCATCCTATTACAATGACTCC
Source organism: Chloroflexota bacterium (assembly GCA_014360745.1). Taxonomy (GTDB): domain Bacteria; phylum Chloroflexota; class Anaerolineae; order UBA1429; family UBA1429; genus JACIWY01. Next base: position 402 of record JACIWY010000293.1, on the reverse strand, counting down.
GCCGGGTGGGCCCATCCCGCCGCCTTGGATGTAAAATCCTCGTCGCCCTTTTCCCTGGCCTCCTCCGGCAGATCCTTCGCAAACCCGCAAGCGATCCGAACGTCATTTTACTTTTGGGCAACATATCTACCCAATTAGCTTTACAGATCCGTCAACTAAGGAGGCGAGTAAATGTCCATGAGAAAGCGACAGATGTGCATGTTGGCGGCACTATTGGCGTTGTTTATAGCCGTCAGTGTGCTCTTGGGGTTTGGCGCCGCCTCGGCCCAACTCGAATCGAGAGACGTTGTGCGAGATCCGGCCGTCGGCCACGAGATTTTGATCTTGCACCCCATAGCAGATACCGCCATCGACGGACGTTACGTGAGTCGTAACTATGGCAGCGATTGGACTTTGCCCCTT
>JACIWY010000292.1 GCA_014360745.1 Chloroflexota bacterium | reverse complement strand
GATTTCGTGCGAGGACAGCGAGATTTCGTCGGGGGGATCCTCGCTTGAAAGTAACCCCACATCTTGTGAGACGCCGCGAAGGATAAAAAGGTTATTGGGATACAGCTTTCACAGGCGAGCCATTATGAGGCCGGAGCGAGGTCGATGAAACGTATGTGGTTGTTGAATCTGGGCGTTGAGCCTTACGATGCGGTGCACGAATTGCAGCTCAAATTGGTAGCGTGGCGCCAGGCGGGGCGCATCGAAGACACGCTGTTGTTGTTAGAGCATGAGCCGGTCATCACCTTAGGACGCCGTGGCGACGAGGGGCATATCTTGGCCTCAAAGGAGACCCTGGCCCGCGAGGGGATCCTTGTGCGCCGTATCGAGCGCGGCGGCGATGTCACCTATCACGGCCCGGGCCAATTGGTGGGCTACCCCATCCTCTATCTGCCCGACTATGGCCTGGGCGTCGGCGATTATATGCACCACCTAGAGCGGGTTATTATAGAGACGCTGTGCGAGTTTGGCCTTCGGCCCCACCGGCGCGAGGGGCTCATCGGGGTGTGGATGGGCGCGAACAAAATCGCCGCCTTGGGGGTGCGCATTCGGCGCGGTGTTACTTTCCATGGTTTTGCCCTCAATGTGGCGCCGAACATGACCCATTGGGCCACCATCATCCCCTGCGGCATCATCGATGGCGGCGTGACCAGCCTGGCCGCCGAGTTGGGTTATGCTCCACCGGTGGCCGATCTCCGGCGACGGGTGGCCGCCCAATTCGCTCGCCTGTTCGATGTCCAGATAGAAGAGATTACCATGGAGGCCCTGGCCGCCCTCGAAGAGGAGCGTTCAGGGACAAGCCTCTATGGTGAGGCTCCCGGCCAAGGCCGTCCTTGTTGAGCCATAAAGGCCAGCACTTCTTCTCGGCAAAAGGTGCCCTCCATCGGCCCCCATCGCGTGGTGGCCAATGCACCGACGGCGTTCGCCAGGGTCCCCGCCGTTGCCCAATCATGGCCTTCTTGCCAGGCGACGATCAGAGCGGCATCGTAACAATCTCCCGCGCCGGTGGGGTCAACCTCCTCTACTCGGAAGGGGGGGATGCTCAACGCGCCTTGACCGCTGAACAGCGTCGAGCCGTGCGCCCCTTGCTTCAAAGCCACCAACTGCACCCCTTGGGCTAACAATCTGGCGACCCCTTCCTCCAGCGTGGGGGCGCCGGTCAGGGCCGTCAGTTCTTCGCCGCTGGGCAACACCAAGGTGGCCATCTCTACGATCGGCTGACAAATGGCCCGAATGCGCTCCACCGGCATCAGCTCCGGGCGCAGATTGGGGTCCAGGCTGACCGTGCCGCCACGTCGATACACTTCGCGAGCGAGAAAATAACATGTCTCGCGCAGAGCATCTCCGAAAGCCAGGGAAGAGCCCATAATATGCACATGTCGCGCGTCGTCCAGATAACCGGCCGGGATTTGCTCAGCGCTCACCCACGCTGCGGCCGAATCGCGCAGATGAAAGAGGAAAGAGCGGCTTCCATCGCTGCGGTAGGCTACAAAAGCGATCCCCGTCAGCCGTTCTCTGTTGCGGCATAAGGCGGAGCAGTCGATCCCGTCGGCACGCAGGCGGCTTTCCACACAATCGCCAAAGGCGTCGTCGCCCACCGTGCCCACGAATCCCACCGATGCGCCCAGCCGCGCAGCAGCGCTGGCCAGGATGGCCGGTGCCCCGCTGGGATAGGGGCCGCTGAACAACGCCGGCCGATCTAATGGCCGATCGCGTTCGGTGCGCATGATCTCTACTAACGCTTCGCCCACGGTGACAATCTCGGGCATTCGCCTTTCCTCCCCAAAAGATGACGGCGGTGGACCGATTCTCGCCAGGCGTTCCTTGCCCATTAAAGATAGGTGCCGACGAGCGGCCATACGCAACGCTTGTAACCTTTTTGTAACTCTGCGCTTACCTCGTTGAGACCTGGAGCGTTTATACTAGTAATAAGTTGCCCCTACAAGATGGGAGGCCGTCAATGAAGTGGAGAGGACGCCTCGGTGCGATGTGACCCGAATCCTCTTCGGGGGCGCCGCGTCCTGTAAGGCAGGAAAGCGGCGAGGCGCGCGGCAACTGCGGGGGGCGGTTGCCTGTGCGCCTGACGGCACCAGGGGGGCGGGAGGCTTTAGTCTCTGGGCCATCCAGGATCAACCTTGCCAGCCCAGAGATGAACGTGTGGGGGGGCCTCCCGCCCCTCGCCGTTTTGGGCGAAAGGCCAGGTTGCAATCAGTTCTCGCGATAGTGAGCGCCGTGGCTTTCGCGATTCTCCCATGCGGCGCGGGCTACGATGATGGCGGCCGTGGCGGCATTGCGCAGATTAATAAGTTCAGGGTCGAGCTGCGTAGTGCGATAAAAGGCGTCGATATCTTGGAGTAGATTGTTTAAATCGCGCAACGCCCGTTCCAGCCGCCGTCGAGTGCGCACCAACCCCACATAGTACCACATGGTATGTTTGATAGTAGCCATATCGTGCTCGACCAACGCCGGGTCGGCCGATTCGATGGCCCCCTCTTTGATCCAGGGCGGGATATTTTTAGGATTGATGCGGCTCCAGCCCTCGATGTTTTCCAAGATGTCCTTGGCTGCCCTCACGCCCCATACCAACCCCTCGAGCATCGATGCGCTACCCAGGCGATTGGCCCCGTGCACACCGGTGCACGAGACCTCGCCTATGGCGTACAATTTCTCCAGATTGGTTCGTCCCCATTCATCGACCCATACCCCGCCACAAAAGTAATGCGCAGAGGGCACCACCGGGATGGGCTCTCTGGCCGGATCAAGGCCGTATTGCAGACATAATTCGCGGATGGTGGGAAAACGCTCGGCGATCTTGTCGGGGGACATTACCGAAGCGATGTCTAGATAGACGTGAGTGGCGCCGGTGCGTAACATCTCTTGGTGGATGCTGCGGGCCACGACGTCGCGCGGCGCCAGCTCCTGCCATTGCGGCGCATAGTGTTGCATGAACGGTTCCATGTGGATGTTCAGCAAGCGTGCACCCTCACCGCGTAGCGCTTCGCTGATCAGAAAGCGGGCGCGTCCGCGATAGTAAAAGGTAGTAGGGTGAAATTGGACATACTCGGCGTTAATGATTCGCGCCCCCGCGCGATAAGCCATGGCCAAGCCATCGCCCGTTGCCCCCTCGGGGTTGGTCGTGTGCAAATAAATCTGCCCTAGCCCTCCACTGGCCAGAACGGTGGCCTTGGCCAGAATGGTGCGCACCACGTTCTTTTTGCGGTCAAAGACATAGGCGCCTACGCACGACAGGGGTTCGTAAATGGCCAGCCGATCCAAGGAGTGATGCGCCGGTGTGAGCAAATCCACCGCCACATGATGGGTCAAAATCTCGATATTAGGCTGGGCCTCCAGCGCTTTGACCAAGCTGATCTGGATGGCGCGTCCCGTCGCGTCATTGGCGTGCAGGATGCGCGATGTCGAATGGGCCGCCTCGCGGGTGAGCTCCAGCTCATGGTTTTCGTTCAGGGTAAAGGGCACGCCATATTTTTCGATCAACAGCTCGCGCACGAGACGTGGCCCCTCGGTGGCCAGAATTTGCACGGCTCGGCGGTTGTTCAACCCGTCGCCGGCGCGAATAAGGTCTTGGGCCAATTTGTCCGGGGAGTCGTCCGGCCCTTGATAGATGATGCCTCCCTGAGCATGGTAGGTGTTCGATTCCAAGGCGTTATCCGCCTTGGTAATGACGACGATGCGCAGTTTTTCATTCTTGGCCAACTCCAAAGCGGCTATGGCTCCGGCCACGCCGCAGCCGATAAGCAGCACATCACATTCTATGACTTCGGGCAGGTCGTTCATGTTCATGCCTCAACTCGCCTGCAACATTCTATCGAGCGCCACACGGGCCCAGCGAGCGGTCTCTGGCTCTACCGTGACCACATTCACCGGTTGGCCCATGAGGATGCTATCCAACACATAAAGCAGATTCCTCATGCGCGTCATCGACATGCTGCGGCATGTTCGTTCGTACAGGGGCAAAATGCGTTTATCAGGATGTTCGTGTGCTAACCGATAGACGAGGTTGCATTCGGTGCCGATGACGATGGTTTGGCCGGCAGGAGCTTGTTCTACCATCTTGATGATCCCGGAGGTAGAGCCGGTCGCGTCTGACTTGGCTACCACTTCTCGGGGACACTCGGGATGTACGATAATCATAGCATCGGGATACTGGGCGCGGATGGCGTCAACATGCTGAGGTTCAAAACCGGTATGCACGTAGCAGTAACCCTTCCATACCACCACGCGACAATCGCGCAACGCCGCCGGATCGGGCGAACCCAGGCGATCCCAAACGCCGATCTCTCTATCGGCGATGCCCATCGCCAAGGCAGTGTTCGTGCCCAAATGTTCGTCGGGGGTAAAGAGCAGGTGGCCCTTTTGCTTGAACCCCCAGGCGAACAGGGCGGCCGCGTTGGATGAGGTGCAAACCGCGCCATCCCTTTGGCCCACAAAAGCCTTGAGCTCAGCGATCGAATTCTGATAGGTGATGGGCAGCAGATCGCCGCCCCACATGTTAGAGAGCGCCTCCCAGGCTTCGCTCACCTCGGCGGCAGTGGCCAGCCTAGCCATGGGGCACAATGCCTCGATCACCGGCTGGATGACGATCTGGTCAGGGCCGCAGAGGATAGCGGCCGTTTCGGCCATAAAATAGACGCCGCAAAAGACGATGTACTTGGCCTTGGTCGTGGCCGCCCGACGAGATAGCTCCAGCGAATCGCCACGATAATCGGCGAATTGGATGACCTCGTCGCGCTGGTAATGATGGCCCAAAATTGTCAGGCTGGCGCCCAGCTCCGCTTTAGCCCGATGGATCGCCTCCACCACATCCTGATCGGACATGTCGTCATAATTGCGCAGACTCATCGCCCCCCTCCGAAGCGACCAGTGTGATCTCGAGGCTGATGTCCAAGGCGCGCACCGAATGGGTCAGGGCGCCGACGGAGATCAAATCCACGCCCGTCTGGGCTACGGCGGCCACGTTCTCCAGGGTGATCCCACCCGAAGCCTCCAATTCCGCTCGACCTGCCGTACGCCGCACTGCCTCGCGCATGGTATCCAGATCCATGTTATCCAGCATGATGCGATCGACCTCAAGGGCGAGGG
>JACIWY010000291.1 GCA_014360745.1 Chloroflexota bacterium | reverse complement strand
CGACACAGTATCGAGCGTGTATATACCGAAGTGCGCATCTCTATTCGTAATCGATAGCTCGATACAGCCGAAACAACATGTTTCATCTGGTGGCAGCTAAGCGACTCCTTAAAGGATATTATTTTGCCTCTTCCATCGAGGAAGCCATCGCCTACCTCATAGCTCATCGCGGCGAGGGCCAGATCGTCGGTGGAGGCACTGTGCTCTTGCCCCAGGTGCAACGTCAGGAAGCGCTGGCTTCTTTTCTGGCCGATATCTCTCGCATCGGCAACATGCGGCGCATCGTCGAGACGGAAGAAGGGATCATCGTAGGCGGCGCGGTCACCTTTGCCAAGCTGTGCGACCACGAGCTGATTCGCAAGCGGGCGCCACTTCTTTCTGAGGCTGCCGAACGGTTGGGCACGCCGCAGATACGCCAATTGGCCACATTGGGCGGCAACATCGCCGCGGGTCGGGGCAATGCCCTAGGAGCGGTTGCCTTGCTGGCCATGGAAGCCCAGGTCGAGATCACCAACTCCACAGGGCCGCAATGGATACCGATCAGAGGGCTCCTGGGGCGGCGGGGCACGCCCCGCGTCGATAGCAGCTCCGAGATCATCACCGCTTTCCAAGTGCCTGCGTTGGTCCCCGGCCAGGGCACCGCCGTCGCCATCCTGCCTTGCAGCCCCCCCGAGACACAATCGCCTTACGTGCTCGCCGTGAACCTCGGCCTGGAAGAAGGCGGCGATCGATTTCTTTGGGGCATCCTGACGGTAGGCTGCCTTGGAGCCACCCCAACGCACTTGGGCGAGATCGAAGAATGGCTGTTAGACCTTTCGCCGTACGATACGCACACCCCTGGCGCCATAGGCGCGGCCATACGCGATGAGGCGGTAGAAAATCGCCGCCTCTCAGAGACCCCTATCGCGCGTTACGATCAGATCGCCCTGTTGGCTGCCGAGGCGCTTTCGCGCGCCCTGTCCATGGCGCGCCAGACCGCCCAAGGTATTTTCGCCCCCTAGGCCTCTATGCGCACCGCCGGGCTCTATATCCATATCCCCTTTTGTCGTTCCAAATGTTTCTATTGCGACTTTTGTTCCTACGCAGGCATGGAGGAGCTGCACGCCGACTATGTCCAGGCGCTGCTGGCCGAAGCGGCCAACGAATCCGGCTCTTGGGGCGAAACGCTTTTCGACACCGTTTATATCGGCGGGGGCACGCCGACACAGCTCGCCCTTGATCTCTTGTTGAACTTATGGGAAAGCTTGCCAACGCGGTTGCCCATCGCCGCCGAGGCCGAGGTCACTATAGAAGCCAACCCGGGCACGGTGGGGCGAACAACGCTGAGCGTTTTGCGCTCGGCAGGAGTCAACCGCCTCAGTCTGGGCGTGCAGAGCTTGAACGAGCAGGAGTTGCGCCTGTTGGGGCGCGTTCACACCGTGGACGAAGCTCGGGCGGCTATCGAGGCCGCTCGCCAGGCGGGGTTCGACAACCTAAACCTCGACCTGATCTTTGGCCTACCCGGGCAATCCCTCGCCGAGTGGCATCGATCGCTGGAACAGGCCCTGGCCTTGGCGCCGGAACATCTGTCGCTCTATGCCCTTCTTATTGAAGAGGGCACCCCGCTGGCGGAGCACATCGCCCAGGGCAGGTTATCTCCACCGGATGACGACCTGGCCGCCGATATGTACGAGCTGGCCCAAGACCTGCTCGAAGCAGCCGGCTACCGCCACTATGAAATTTCGAATTGGGCACGTTCCTCATCGGACGATAGGGGACATCGTGCGCCGGCCTTGGCTTGTCAACACAACCTCAAGTATTGGCGTAACGAACCCTATTTGGGCTTGGGCGTCGCCGCCCACTCTTATGATGGCCAGCACCGTTGCGCCAACCTTCAGGAGCCCCGGCTGTATATCGAACGCATCGCCCGCGGCTTGAGCGTCCGAGCTTCCTGCCTCCACCTCATGGAAGAGGATCGCCTGGCCGAGACGATGATGCTCGGCCTGCGCCTCATCGAGGGCATCGACCGAAATGAATTCGCCTATCGTTTCGGCCACGAACTGGAAGAGCTCTACGGCCCAACGATCCGCAAACTGGGGGGACAAGGGCTTTTGGAGGTCGACGAGGTTGGTATCCGTCTAACCCGCCGCGGCCGCCTGTTGGGCAACCGAGTATTCGCCGAGTTCTTGCCCTGAGCGGCTTCGGCGCGCGCTATAGCACCCTGTATTTGTTATACACCTCGCGCAATGTCTTGCCGGCCAAGAGTTCGGCGCGAGATAACGATTCTTTGCCCACTTTTTCCTGCGCCAGACGCAGCGCATCTGCCTCCACTTCGCGTGGAACTACCACGATGCCATCGTAATCGGCAAAGATCAACTCGCCAGGATGTACCACCACCTCGCCGCAGCGGATGGGCACATCGTATTCGACGACGCGTCCGCGCCCCATCGAATCCAAAGGGCGGATGCCAGCATAATAGACGGGAAATCCCATCTGAATAATCTTGACGCAATCGCGGATCTGGCTGTCGCACACACACCCCACGGCGCCGTTGCGCTTGGCCACCGTGCTCATCAACTCGCCCCAGGGCGCGTTAGTGCCCGCATAGTCGGTCGAGTGGACGACGACGTCACCCGGCCGGAGCGAATCCATCACCTCTATCTCCATGCCGTAGGGATCGTCCGCTACGATGTACTCGGTCTCCATCCAGTGCACGGTTCTGGCCCGCCCGACAAAGCCACAGCGCTCGATATCGGGCAGCAGGGGACGCAGGCGTTGGTGCATAGCTTGCTCGCGGTAGCCCAGCGAATCCAGAATGTCGCACAGGGCAGCCACATAGAGATTGTCCTGAACAAAGCCAAAGATCTGCTCGTCATTCTCGAACATGGTAATATCCTTTCTTCGAATTCTAGGGAATGCCCTCCTGACCGTTGCGCCCGTCAGGTTTATGTCAATATTTGATCGGAAAAAACTCAAGATTTGATCGCTGCCTCAGGCGATAATGAATAAATGGGCGAGGTGTGTCTCTGCCCGCCGAATGAGTTGATAAATAGTGGATTGATGGAGTATACCTCATGTATCGTGTTCAAAAAATCCTCGCCCCCAGAGATCGGAGCCCCCAAATGGCGGTGGCCAGCGAGCGGTTCAGCGGTTGTTTGATCGGCCAGTGTTTAGGAGATGCCTTGGGCTTTCCCGTGGAGGGGATGGAGCCGGAGACGTGTCAGCGTTATGTGCAAGACTATGTGCGGCCCAAACGCATTCCGCCCGGGCGCGCGGGTTTTACCTTTGGTCAGTACACCGACGATTCGCAGTTAGCCCGCGAGTTGATACGCAGCTATGTGGCCCGCCACGGTTTTTACCCCGCCGATTATGCGCGACGCATCGCCGACCTCTTTCGCGAAGGACGCATCGTAGGCCAGGGGCGGGCCACCGCCGAGGCAGCCCGCCGCTTGATCCTGGGTATTCACTGGGACGAAGCGGGCACCCCCGCCCCCTCGGCTGGCAACGGCAGCGCCATGCGCGCCGGGCCCATCGGCCTGTTCTTTTACGACGACCGGCAAAAACTGGTGCAGGCGGCGGTGCAACAGAGCATCATCACCCATCAAGATCCACGTTGTCAGGCGGGCTCAGTGGTCATCGCCGGTGCAGTGGCCCTCGCCGTTCAGGCTCAATACGTAGAGGCAGGGGCGTTTCTTTCTACCCTGGCCGAATGGGCCGAGCTGGTCGAACCGGGCATGGCGGAGCATCTGCGTCGCCTGCGAGATGAATGGCTGGCCTTGCCGCCGGAGCAAGCGGCGAAGCCGATCTCGCGGGCGGGTAGAGCGGAGGATTTCGGCTGGCAGGGCATTTCGCCCTTTGTCGTCGGCAGCGTGCTGTGGAGCCTCTACGCCTTTCTGCGCACTCCCCACGATTACTGGGCCACAATATGCACGGCCATCGAGGTCGGCGGCGACGTGGACACCACGGCAGCCATGGCTGGCGCGATTAGCGGTGCCCTGGTGGGGCTGGGAGGCATCCCCCACACCTTGGCTCGACATGTGCATGATCAGGGCTCTTGGCGCTATGAAGCGTTGGTCAACCTGGCTTTGGAGTGTCATGCCGTCAAACATCATCACGGGACCCGGCTTTAGCATTTTGAAAAAGGACGGAAATTGCCATGCAAGTCGCCATGGGTATGCTTCAGGTTAACGAAGAGGATATGCAGTTCGCGCGCCAGATCGGCGTTACCCACCTGGTGACGCGGCCCGCCTACACGCCGTCTGACAGCTTTTACGGCTATGAGGAACTCATCCAACTGCGCACCCGCGTAGAGGCCGCTGGCCTACGCGTGGCCGCTATACACGATGTGCCGGCGGAGTGGAACGTGGCCATTCGGCAAGGGCTGCCCGACCGTGAGCGGCAACTGGACCATTATTGCCGGACGCTGGAGAACATGGGCCGGGCGGGCATACCGATCCTGGGCTATAGCTTTCACGCCATCAAGGTGTGGCGCACCACGCGCCATGCGCGCGGGCGGGGCGGGGCGCTCTATACCGGTTATGACCACGCTCTGATGGCTCGCGCGCCCCTCCTGGCGCCGCGACCAATCAGCGCTGAGGAGCACTGGCAGCACTATGCGTATTTTTTGCAGCGGGTCGTGCCGGTGGCCGAGGCGGCCGGCGTCAAGATGGCCCTCCACCCCGACGACCCGCCTATTAGCCCCATCGGTGGCGCGGCCTGCATCTTTTCCACGATGGAAGCTTTTGAACGCGCGCTAGAGCTGGTGCCCAGCCCCTCCAACGGCCTACTCTTTTGTCAGGGCTGCTTCACCGAGATGTTGGGGCAGGGAGTGTTCGAGGCGATCCGCCGTCTCGGCAGCACGGGTAAGGTCTTTTACGTGCACTTTCGCAACGTCGTCGGTTTTGGGCAAATCGGCCAAGATGCCAGGGATAACGGCGTTTTGGGCGAAAAGAGGCTCGCTTTTCGCGAGGCGGCCATCGACGCCGGCGATATAGACATGGTCGAGGCGATGCGTACCTGGAAAGAGGTAGGTTTCGACGGCCCCATGATGCCCGATCATTATGGGCAGTTTGTCGGCGACACCTCCTATGGTCATCGCGCCCGCGCCCATGCCGTGGGTTATATGAAGGCGCTCATGCAGGCCGTCGGCGGGCTATGAGGCAAAAAGGGGGCACAAA
>JACIWY010000290.1 GCA_014360745.1 Chloroflexota bacterium | reverse complement strand
AGTGGCGCTATGCCGAGATTCGTCCGTTTTCTTAAACCCCTGGTGCCGGATCCGATCTGGCGCGCCGGCTGGCGGGCCGATTGGCACCTGCGCTACCTGACTCGTCGGGGCAGAATGCTGCCCGATTTCCTGATCATCGGGGCGCAAAAAAGCGGCACGACCGCGGTGCATCAATACATTATGCAGCATCCGGCGGTGGTAGACCCCTATCTCAAAGAGGTTCACTACTTTGACTTGCACTATGACGCCGGGCCCGATTGGTATCAGGCGAACTTTCCCTTGCAGGCGCGACGATGGCTGGTGAGCGATGTGTTGGGGCGGCCGATGGTCACGGGTGAGGCCAGCCCGGCATACCTCTTCCATCCCGCCGTCCCCCGGCGCATCTACGAATTGGTGCCTCAAGTCAAGCTCATCGCCCTGTTACGCAACCCCGTCCAGCGGGCCTACTCGCACTATCATCACCAGGTGAGGTTGGGGCATCTGTCGGAGTCACTGGAGCAGGCGCTGCAGACCGAGTATAAGCAGCTCGCCGGCCGCGAGGATGAATTGTTGGCCAGCGAAGAGTATTGTGCGCGGAATCACGTCAAATATTCGTTTCTGGGCCGAGGGCTGTATTATCAGCAGTTGTTGAACTGGCAAAAGTGGTTTGGGCCGGATCAGCTCCTGATATTGCGCAGCGAGGATTATTTCGCCGATCCGCAGGCCGTATTGAGCACCATCTTTGCCTTTCTCGGATTGCCCGATTATACTGTGACGCCACTGAAGGACCATTCTAGCGGCAGCTACCCCAAGATGAGTGCCGAGGTGCGGCGGTGGCTTGAGGCGTATTATGCGCCGCATAATGCCCGGCTCTATGAACTTCTGGGGCGCGATATGGGCTGGTAGGAGGGCGCGGATCGGATGAACAAGACAACCGACGAGGTGATCCGTTTCTGCATCGTCACCACCCAGCGCAGCGGCTCTACCTGGTTGATGGATTTGTTGGCCAGCCATCCGCGCGTGCGTGCTTATAACGAGGTCTTTATCCCCGAGCGTTGGCACAGGGTTCAGCGCAAGCCGGGCGTGTCCGAGCTGTACGCCGCCATGCAGCCCCAGCTCTATTTCTATCAATTCCAGGCCCGGAGCCGTCGCCCGCGCCCCTGGGCGACGTTCGATTATCTCGATCTCATCTGCGCGCCGAGCGCCGAGTATGATGCCGTCGGTTTCAAATTGATGCTCGATCAGTGGAAGCGCCATTTAGAGCTGACCTGGAAATTGAAGCGGGATGCATATCGCGTGGTGCACCTGATACGTGAAAATTTCCTGGATAGCCTCATTTCTACCGAGATGGTGCGTAAACGGGGTATCCCCCATGCAAGCCGAGATCTACCTCCAGACCAGGTGTACATCGATCCTGCCACGTTGGTGCATCGCTTGGGCCGCCTGGAACGCCAGCGTCGCCGGGGGGAGTGGTTGTTGCGCGTGGCCGGCTTGCCGGTCCTGCGGCTGACCTACGAGGGGCTCTGTGAGGATCCCGAGGGGGCGATAGGCTCGATCAGCGACTTTTTAGGCGTGGAACGGCGCCCGCTGCGGAGCGAGCTGAAAAAGTTGAATCGCGCCGCCCATTGGGAGAGCATCGCCAACTATGAGGAGGTGCGTCGGGCGTTGGCCGGCACAGCCTACGAATCGTTATTGGGAGTGCCGATGCAGGGCGAATCGATGGCCGTGGAGCTGGGCCGATGACCGCGCGAAAGGCGGATGTCGCCCTTTTCCTGCCCAACCTGGAGGGGGGCGGCGCCGAACGAGCGGCAGCGCTCTTGGCCTCGGCGTTGGCCGAGCGCGGCTACGGCGTGGACATGGTGTTGGCGCAGGCGAGAGGCCCCTTTCTGGCCCGTCTTTCGCCTCGGGTGTGCCTCGTCGATCTGCACGCGCGGCGCCTGGGCACCAGCGTGGTGGGTTTGGTCAAATACTTGCGTCGCGAGCGCCCGGGGGTGTTGCTGTCCATGACGGTGGTCGCTGATTTGGTGGCCTTGGCCGCTTCGCGCCTGGCGCATCGAGACACCCGCATGGTCGTGTGGCTGGAGAACGATCTCTATTCGGGCTATACGCGGCCCCAGCTCTGGCAGGGTCGATTGGCCGTGCGCCTGTTGCCGCGCATGTACCGTTGGGCCGATCGGCTCACGGCGGCCTCTCGAGGGGTGGCCGAAAGCGTGGCCCGGGTGTCTCACTTGCCGGTAGAAGCGATTCGGGTCATCTATAACCCGGTGGTGACGGCGGAGGACCTCGCCCGCGCTCGGGAACCGCTGGAGCATCCCTGGTTCCAAGAGGGGCAGCCTCCGGTGGTATTGGGCGTCGGTCGGCTGCATCCGCAAAAGGATTTTGCTACGTTGTTACGGGCCTTTGCCCTGGTTCGGCGACAACGAGAGGCGCGCTTGGTCCTTCTGGGCGAGGGACCGCAGCGGGCCTTTCTGGAGAACTTGGCCCGCGAGCTGGGGGTAGAGGCCGAGGTGCACATGCCGGGGTTCGTCGAGAATCCCTTCCAGTATATGGCCCGGGCGGGGGTCTTTGTGCTTTCGTCGGCCTGGGAGGGTTTTGGCAACGTGGTAGCCGAGGCCTTGGCCTGTGGCTGCCCGGTGGTGAGCACCCGTTGCCCCAGTGGCCCCGCCGAGATCTTGGACGACGGGCGATACGGCCACCTGGTGCCGGTGGGCGAGCCCGAACCGATGGCCGAAGCCATCCTGCGCGCACTGGCAGGCGACACCAAGCCGGCGGACGCGGCGTGGCTGCGACGGTTTACGCCCTCTTATGTGGTTGAGCGCTATGTGGAGACGTTGGGCCTGGCGCGGAACGCTTGAGCGGCGAGGAGATCCTTTTGTGCGGTGATGCGCCGGTGCCCCTATATTGGGATGGGAGGTCGAACGCGCACTGTGCCAACTCGCAATGCTCCGCTCCGTTTCTGCATCCTGACCACGCACCGCAGCGGCTCCACTTGGCTGATGGATCTCTTGGCCAGCCATCCGCGAATTCGCGCCTACGGCGAGATATTCGTCCAACGCCAATGGCATCTGCTCCAGCAGCATCCCGAATGGTACGATCTCTATGCCCATATCCAGCCCCCGATCTATTTCTATGAGTACCAAGAGCAAAGTTCGCGCCGTCGGCCCTGGATAACGTTTGACTATCTCGATCTCGTTTGTGGGCCGAGCCCCGATTATGATGTCGTGGGCTTTAAGCTGATGTACATCCAATTAAAGCGGCTCTTTGAGCTGGCCTGGAAGCTCAAGCGAGATCGTTATCGCATCGTCCACTTGGTGCGCAATAATTACTTGGATATCGTCATCTCTAACGAGATGCGCAAGGTGCGGGATTTGGCCCATGCCAACCATGAAGTGCCCCCGGCGAAGGTGTATTTGGAACCCAAAGCGTTGCTCTACGAGCTCTATCGCGCCAAAAGGCGGCGACGGCGTGGCGATTGGGTGTTGGCCCTGACGGGCATGGAGAAGCTGGAGATCACCTACGACGAATTGTGCAACACTCCTGAAACAGCGATGGCGCGGATCTGTGCGTTCCTCTCGGTGCCGCCAGCCGAGCTACGCAGCGATTTTCGCAAATTGAACCGGCAGCCTCATTGGGAGAGCATCGCCAACTATGAAGAGGTGCGCCGGGCGCTGAAAGGGAGCGAATACGAGCCGTTGCTCCAGGTGCCCTCGTAGGCGTAATGGAACATGGGGCATAGGAATGGGGAAAAGATGGCGCCTTTGACAGATCGCCCTTACGGCCCCAAGGCGCGATGCGATGTGGCCTTCTTTTTGCCCAATCTCGAGGGGGGCGGGGCCGAACGCAACGTGGCCTCGCTGGCCTCGTTGTTGGCGGATCGAGGATATCGGGTGGATATAGTCCTGGCCCAGGCGACCGGCCCTTTCCTGGCCCAACTGGGGCCCGGTGTGCGCGTGGTGGACCTGCGCGCGCGGCGCTTGGCCACGAGCCTGGTGGGCCTGATCCGTTATCTGCGCCGAGAATGTCCCCCGGTGTTGACCTCCAAAACGGTGTTGGCCGATGTCGTGGCTTTGGTGGCTACCCGTTTTGCCCGGCCGAGGACGCGCGTCACCGTCTGGGTCGCGGCCGACCTCTATTCGGAACACGCACACTTGGAATTGTGGCGCGGAAGGGTGGCGGTGCGTTTTCTTCCTTATATGTACCGTTGGGCCGATACGCTGATGGCCGTCTCCTCGGGCGTAGCCAAGAGCGTGGCCAGGGTCTCTGGCCTGCCGCTGACCTCGATACGGGTTGTACATGCGCCGGCCGTGACCGAGGAAAAGCGCCTCTTGGCCCAGGAGCCGCTGGCTCATCCTTGGTTTCAGGATGGCCAACCGCCGGTGGTGCTGGGGGTGGGGCGGCTCCGCCCGCAAAAAGATTTCGCCACTTTGCTGCGGGCCTTTGCCTTGGTACGGCGACAGCGCCCGGCGCGGTTGGTCATTCTAGGCGAGGGATGGCAACGTTCTGCGTTGGAAGCGTTGGCGAGAGAGCTGGGGGTGGCCGGGGATGTGGATATGCCTGGCTTTGTGCGCAATCCCTTTTCCTACATGGCCCATGCGGCGGTGTTTGCCCTTTCCTCGATCTATGAAGGCTTGCCGACGGTGGTCATCGAAGCCCTGGCTTGCGGTTGCCCGGTGGTGAGCAGCGATTGTCCCAGCGGGCCGCGCGAGATCCTGGACGGGGGACGCTACGGCCATCTGGTGCCGGTGGGCGATGCGGAGGCCCTGGCCGAGGCCATTCTGTGCACCCTAAGTGGTGACACGCGCCCGGTAGATCCCTCATGGTTGGAACAATACACGCCCGACTATGTGTTGAGGCAATATATCGCCGCGGTAGGCTTGGCAGCGCCGACGGGGAGCGGCATATCATGCGGAAGGGCTTGATGCGCCGGAGGCATTGTTGGCTTGTGGGCGGTGCGCTGGCCTTTCTGGTCGCTCTGTGGCTGGGGTGGGCGCCCATGAGCAGGGCGGCGTGGGCCAATTTGGGCTGGCTACAACTGGCGCGAGCGGCGTTGGCTTCCCCGGAAGCGCGGGTTGCGTGGGCCAACCGAGCTCTGACTTCCTTTGAACGCGCCGGCGCTTGGGGCGAGATGGGGAGGAGGGCGGCCTTGGGGCGAGGGATCGCTTTGGTCTATCTGGGGCGGGGGGCGGAGGCTTGGGAG
>JACIWY010000029.1 GCA_014360745.1 Chloroflexota bacterium | reverse complement strand
TTGGAAATGTCGGCATTCGGAGTTATGCCTTGGGTGGGATTGGCGGCGCTCTCTTGCGCAACTCTCTATCTGATCCTAGATCGCCGCTCGCTGCAAACCGTCCTCACCTGGGCCTGGCAAGGCTATGCGGAGGCGCGGCGTCATCTCGAAGACGCCCGCGATCGCCAATTGCAACTCAAGCAGGCCTTGAAAGACCTCGAACTGGTGACGGCGCAGACCGTCCGACTCAACGAGATGCTGGCCGCGGCGCGCAAAGCGGTTGAGGAGGCGCGCAAAGCCAAAGAGGAGTTTGTGGCCAACGTTAGCCATGAACTGCGCACACCCCTAAACATGATCATCGGTTTCAGCGACATGATCCTGGAATCTCCCGAGACTTATGGCCGGCGCTTGCCGCCCGCCCTGTTGGCCGATGTGGCCGCCATCAAACGCAACAGCCACCATTTGGCCAGTCTGGTGGATGATGTGCTGGATCTCTCTGAGGCCGAAACGGGGCACATGCAATTGGTAAAAGAGTGGGTCTCGCTCAAAGAGATCATCCAAGAGGCCACACAAGCAGTCTCGGCCTTGTTCGTCAAAAAGCGTTTGTATCTGCGAGCCGATTTGCCCAAAGACCTTCCGCCCGTGTACTGTGATCGCACGCGAATCCGCCAGGTGATCTTGAATCTGTTGAGTAACGCGGGGCGTTTTACGGACCATGGTGGGTGCCTGATTTCGGCCTCTGTGGAAAAGGGCCTGGTCACTGTCCGGGTGGCCGACACGGGGCCAGGGGTACGACCGGATCGGCTCCCGCGTCTGTTCGAGCCGTTTCAGCAAGGGGACCCTAGCTTACGTCGGCGCTACGGGGGTACAGGGCTGGGCCTGGCCATTAGCAAGCGTTTTGTAGAAATGCATGAGGGCAAAATCTGGCTTGAGAGCCGGCCAGGGGAGGGAACGGTGGCTTGTTTCACCCTACCTGTGGAGAGTCAGAGCCTCGTTCCCGCGAAAAGGCTCTCGGCCGGTCGTTGGTTCAACCCCTACAGTGAGTACGAACCTCGCGATCGCCCTTCTGCTGCGCCCGCGATAAAGCCCAAACCCCAAATCGTAGTACTTGAACAAGGCTCTGCGCTGCAAGAGATGATGGGGCGCTACATGGATGACGTGCAAGTATTCCCCGCCCACTCTCTGGAGGAAGCATTGGCATTGGCAGGAGAAAAGGCGGCCATCGCTCTGTTGATCAACCAGGCTTCGTCCGAGGTTACGCCGGAGACCTTGGCCGCGCTGCCACAGTTCGAATTCGATGTCCCGATCGTATGGTGCTGGGTTCCGGATAAACGCTCGGCCTTGGCTCATATGGGGGCTCAGGATTACCTGGTCAAGCCCATTGTCCGCGACGAGCTCTTGGGCAGCATCCGCTCGCTGGCCCCTCAGGCGCGCACCATTTTGTTGGTCGATGATGATGCCGAGGCCCGTCAGCTCTTCCGCCGCATGCTGGCCGGCGCGCCGGAGGAGTGGACGGTGCTCATCGCCGACGATGGGGAAAGCGCGCTGCACCTCCTGCAGGAGCGACACCCCGACTTGTTGTTGTTAGACCTGATCATGCCCAACTTGGACGGATTTGCCGTGTTGGAGAGCAAGGCACAGGACGAAACGTTACGGGATATTCCGGTGATTGTGATCTCGGCCATGGATCCGCAGCGAGAGCCGATTGTGGCCAAGGCGTTGACCGTTACGCGGCAGACCGGCCTTTCGGCACGAGACCTAACCGCTACCATTCAGGCGGTGACGCAGGTTCTGCATCCCCGATTTGGCGCGCCAGTTCGCGCCGAAACGCCTGGCGCGTGATGGGCTTGCGCATAAAAGCACTGGCCCCGAGCGAGAGCGCCAGTTCCTCCTGCGGGAGCACGGTGCAGACGATAATGGGGATCGTACAAGTGTGGGGGTGATTGCGCAGTCGGCCGAGCAATTCCCAGCCATCGATACCAGGCATCATCAGATCGAGCACGATGACATCCGGCCGCACAGCAATAGCTTTTGGCAACGCTTCTTGAGGATCGGAGACGCCGATCAGTCGAAAACGGGTGCCTTGCACATAGCGCTTCCATAGCTGGAGCGTATCCAGATTGTCCTCAATGACCAGTACCTGGCGCACCCGGATGAAGGGCAAAGTCATGTCTACGCTCAGCGCGCCCGGTTTAGGCGCCACTTCCAACTTGGCGCCGAACACGCTCAACAATTCACCAGCCGTGGTTACCCCATCGAGATGGGCAAAATCGACGATCTGTCCACCATGCGGCATCCCCACAATCTGAAGCGAGACGGCATCCTTAGCCGGGGCCACGCGGATACGTATCCGCCCTCGCGGCACCGCCTTGATCGCCGTAGCGAGCACGGCCAGGACCGCTTCCTTCAGCACCGTTTGTGGGACGGCAACCTCCAGGTCTTCCTGTTTGAGCATGGGTACATCGAGAGCGACCTCGTGTCGATAGGCGAGGGTTTGGGCCAACGCATGAGCCTCGGCCAATGCCGTGGGAAGATGGGCCACTTCGTCGGCCAGCGAATTGCTCAACCAGCCCATCTCGCGCCGCATCGTTTGTCCCTTTACCTCGGCGTGCTCGTCCGCAACGGAGGTTTCGGCAGAGCTCAGGCGCTCTGCCAATCGAAATCGAGCCTGTAGGTTCAGCGCCAATGTCTCGATGGCCTCATCCTGCTGGCGACGTAGATGGCGCGTGCTGATGCCCAGTTGCTTGGCGATATCCACTTGGGTGAACTGTTGTACATAGCGACCGTATAAAATATGATAGTTTCGCCATCCCCGCGAGTCAGGGTTGCCGGCGCCCACCGGGCGCAGTTCCTCGATGGCCTCCTCCAACACGGCACGCAATGCCTGAGAAGGATTGGCTTCGTTTTGCAGCCCGAATACGCTCAACAACGGGCTGGAGCGCAGCCAAATAGGGTCATAGAGATGCGCCAAAGCCTCCTTAAGTTGTCCGCCTAAAATCGATATGTCGGTCATGTCCGATGCTGATCCGCTGAATGTCCGCCATTCGTCCGAATCGCCGTAGATGTAAACCTCTTCTACAAGTAAGATAAAAAATATTAGGCAATCTCTATTATAGTGAACCGTGTAACTCGGCCAAGTTCGAATCTCAGAAGGAGAAGTTGCATGTCAGGTAAGCGTCTTACCCGTCGCTCGTTGTTGCGCAACGCGCTGTTCGGCAGCGCCGGTTTGGCTCTCGCCGCCTGCGCGCCCAAGGTCATCAAGGAGACCGTCGTCGTAGAAAAGCCGGTCGAAAAGATCGTCAAAGAAACGGTGGTGGTCAAGGAGGCCGTCGAGGTCGAAAAAGAGGTCACCCGTGTTGTGGAGAAGCAGGTCAAGGCTCCGGAGGAGCCTATCACCTTGATCATCCAGCACCCGCACCCGTCCTACGAAAAATTTGGCGAGACCACAGCGGATCCGCAGTTTGAGGAAAGGCATCCTAACGTCAAGATCAAGCGCGAGTTTACCGCTGGCTATGTCAAAGAATTCTACCCCAAGCTGATGACCATGCACGTCGGTGGCGTCTCCTGGGATGTGGCCGAGCTGCCGAGCTGGGCCGGCACCGAATATGTGCTTTATCTCAAGGGCGTACTCAAAGAACTCACCCCATTTGTCGAGCGTGACAAATTCGATCTGGACGTGTTTTTCCCCATTGCCATCAAGGGCAGCAAATTCCGCGGCATGGCCCTCTTTATGTTGCCTATCCTGGTCGACCCCGGGCAATGTGTGTTGCTCTATAATAAGGATGCCTTAGACGAGGCAGGGGTGCCCGAGCCTACCCTTGATTGGCGCTATGATCGGGAATTCCTCGATGTGCTTGCCAAGCTGCACGAAAAATTTGGGGATGACAAGTGGACCTGGTCACCCCAGGTGACCGGCACTTTCGGCTATCAGGCCGCGCTCGATGCCTGGAATACCTCCTTGCTCGACGAGACGGCGCGCAAACTGCTTCTCGATGAGCCCAAGGGCAAAGCTTGCATGAAGTATTATTACGATCTGTTCGAATCGGGCAATGTGCCCCGCGCCGGCGAGATGCCCGGTGGCGCGGGCCAAATGTGGACCGGCGGCCAGCTCATCTTTGAAACCACCTTCCCGCCGGTGGTGCCCTGGCGCTTCAAAGCCGTGGATGAATCGGGAAACAAGTTCAATTATAATGCCACGCTGATGCCCAAAGGCCCCGAGCCCGACGGCAAGCATGGCGGCTCGGCCAACCCGCACTATATGGGCATGGGCAGCAATTCCAAGCACCCCGACATGGCCTGGGAGTACCTCAAGTGGTTCACGGGCGAGGAGTTAGCAGATCCTCTTTGGGATGCGGGCCTCGTGCCAGCGCGTGTGGCCACTTGGGAAAAGCGCGTGCAGGATGCGCACCCCATCTGGAAGATGAGCATGGAGTTGCTCTATTCGGTGGATTTGACCTTCGTCCCCTGGAATTTTCGTGGTGGTGAGGTGGAGGACGCTTTGGTCAACGGTATGGGGCGTGTATGGCTCGGTGAGGTCGGCTTTGAGCAGGGACTGGCCGAAACGGCAGAAAAGATTCGTCAGATCCTCGATAAGCCGATGGCCTAAGTCTCTCGACTGTCGAGCTATTGCTTGTCAGGTACAAGCTTGCAGGGGCCGCCTAAACGCCCCCTGCAAGCTTGACTATGGATGGGAAGGGTGATCCGTATGAGTTCGGCATCGGCAGAACTTTCGGTATTATCGGCTGCGCGGGGGGCGCGCGGCGTTTCCGCCACGCGTAAGCGAGAGGCTCTGTATGGCTTTTTGTTTGCTTCCCCTTTCTTGCTGAGCCTGATCCTCTGGTCTGGCGGCCCTATTATCGCCTCGGCGGCGCTGAGCCTTTTTGATTATGACATTGTCTCGCCGCCCAGATGGGCCGGCCTGAACAACTATGTGCAAGCCCTGGCCAAGGACGATCTGTTTTGGCCCTCCTTGCAAAGAACTTTTTACTATGTTTTATTGCTAGTTCCTGCGGGTATAGTAGGCTCTTTGCTCTTAGCCTGGATACTCAACAGGGAAATTGCTGGCTTCAAGCTGTTCCGCGCTCTTTTTTATATCCCCAGCCTGACGCCCGGCGTCGCATTGGCGGTGTTGTGGCGCTGGATTTTGAACCCCAAACTGGGGCCGGTGAACTTTGCCTTGAAAAAATGGTTCGGTATCACTGGCCCAATGTGGATGGGAGAGCCTAGTTGGGCCATCCCCTCTCTCGTGATTATGAGTTTGTGGGGCGGATTGGGTGGCAACCGTATGCTCATCTTTCTCGCCGGTTTGCAGGGTGTGCCACGCGAGCTGTATGAGGCTGCTTCCATCGACGGTGCGGGGTCGTGGCGGCAGTTCATCCATGTGACTTTGCCCATCATCTCACCCACGATCTTTTTGAATTTGGTGCTATCCATCATCGGTGCCCTCAAGGCATTCGATACCGCTTATGTGGCTACGAGAGGAGGGCCGGCCTATGCTACTTGGTTCATTGCCCTCCATATTTATCAGAATGCCTTCAAATATTATCAGATGGGATATGCTTCGGCGCTTTCTTGGATATTTTTGGCGATTATCCTTGCTTTTACCATGCTGCAATTTTGGCTCCAGCGGCATTGGGTGTACTATGCCGGGGAAGGACGTGGTTCATGACGGCGCAGGTAACATCGAAATATAGGGATGAACGCATCACCACTCTACGTGTGGTGGGTAACGTTTCGCTCTTTGGATTGATGCTTATTTTGGCCATCCTCTTTGTTGCGCCTTTCTTCTGGACGGCGGCAAGCTCGCTCAAATCTTATGGGGAAATCTATCGCTATCCGCCGACCCTCTTCCCGGCCAAGCCCATGTGGGAGAACTATCGCCTCATCTTTACCCAGGTGCCGTTTTTGCGCTTCATCTATAACACTTTGATGATCTCGGTATTGACGGTGATCGGTGCGACGGGATCGTCCGCATTGGTGGGCTACTCTTTCAGTCGATTCCGCTGGCCCGGCCGCGATGTCTTTTTCATCATCTGCCTCGCCACCATGATGTTGCCAGTCGAGGTCACCTTGATCCCCACCTACATCCTCTTTAGCAAGATCAAGTGGATCGACACCTGGCGTCCGCTCATCGTGCCAGCCTGGTTTGGCGGTGGGGCGTTCAATATCTTTTTGTTTCGCCAGTTCTTTATGACCATCCCCATGGATCTGGACGACGCCGCCATGATCGACGGCGCAGGCCCCTTCCGCACCTTTTGGGAGATTTTGTTGCCCCTATGCAAGCCGGCCATCACCACGGTCATGGTGATCGGCTTTATCGGTTCGTGGAACAACTTTTTGGGCCCCCTGGTGTTTTTGAACACCACAGAAAAGTACCCCATCTCCCTGGGCATTCAGTGGTTCCAAGGGGTAGCCGGCAATATCGGCGCTTTTGGCCAGCCCACGGAGCAGTTGATGATGGCCGCGGCTTTCGTGGCCACCCTCCTCCCGCTGATTATCTTTATGTCGGCGCAGCGTTTTTTCGTAGAGGGCATCGTCACCACCGGCTTTAAGGGCGCTGCCTGAGGCCAATATTTTCCGCGAACAAGGCGCCGCGGCGAATTGCTATGTCGCGGCGCCGAATTGTATAATCGAGCCGAGCCCGCGCGCCGCCATGATCCCCTGGCGGCTGTCCATGAAGAGGAGTTATGCCGTATGAATCATCGTGAGCGCTTTCTCGCCGCCTTTGCCTTTCAGGAGCCCGATCGCGTGCCGCGCTACGCCAGCCTGACCCCGGCCGTGCTGGAGGAATTTCGCCGCCGCACGGGCCACCACGACCCGGCCGAGTATTGGGATTTCGACATAGCCGGCGTGGGGTTCCGCCCACCTGACCCCGCGCCGGATTTGTGGGCCCGCTTTGGGCGCTACTATCAGGACATCGGCGTCGAATGCGTCTTGGATTGGAACAAGCGAGACTTTCCCCCCGAATGGGGCGTGGCCACCCGCCCGGCGCACTTTTATCACCTCAGCGCGCCCGTTTCGCCCATGACCCGCTTCACCAGCGTGGCCGAGCTGGATGAGTATCCTTGGCCCGACTATGTCGGCGAGTGGCGCCACGATCACTTGGAGGGCGAGATCGAGCGCCTGAAAGGGGCCGGCTATCCCGTCGACGCCCATGTGGGCTGGATCTTTCAGACGGCCTGGACCTTGCGCTCCGAGGTCAAGCTCTTTGCCGATTTTTACGACAACCCCGATTTCGCCGACGCACTCCTGACGCGCATCACCAAGATCCGCAAAGCTCAGGCCGTCAGGCTCGTCCAGGCGGGCGTCGACTCCATCTCGCTGAACGACGACATCGGTAGCCAGCGAGGGATGATCATCAGCCCCAGCATGTGGCGCGAATGGCTTAAACCGCACTTGAAGGACCTGATCGATGCCATTCGCCAGGTCAACCCTGACGTCCTTTTCCGCTATCATTCGGATGGCAACTATTTGCCCGTCATCCCCGACATGATCGAGCTGGGCGTTTCCTCGTTGCGCACCGTCCAGCCCGAGGCGGTGAACGTGTTCGAGGTAAAACACCAGTTCGGCGGCGCCAACCCCGATGCCCGCATCGTGCTCGAAGGCACCATCGGCCTGCAGGGCGATCTGATGCACGGCACGCCTGAGGACGTACGGCGCATGGTCAAAGAACAGTGCGAGGGGCTCATGCCGGGCGGCGGCTGGATCGCCTCGCCGGGCAACGGCGTTACCCCCGATGTGCCCTGGGAAAATTTGGCCATGCTGTTTCAGGCTCTAGACGAGTATAGTTACTATCGTTAGGTTAGCCTGTGCCCTTGAGTTTCTAGCCTCTTGCCGGCGCCATTGTCGGCGAGAGGCTTTGATTTGATGGCTGGCAGACGAGGGCGTCCACGCCCCGGTCGTAATGTACCCGCCCTGGATTTGACGGTCTGTGGCCGTCGCGGTAGAGTGGTCAGGCTATCTTGAGCCGGGAGGACGTCCCCGTTGGCCGATACACTGACCATCTCTGCCGAGAGAACCACCGAACCCGTCTTTAAAGAATATCGCCATAACGCACTTGCCTTTGTCCTCGATTCGGGCTTTTTCCACATCGCTGTCACCTTTATCGGCGCGACGACGGTGTTGCCTTCGTTCGTGGCCGCGCTGAGCGATTCCGAAGTGATGGTGGGCCTGGCCAGTGGGCTGATCAGTGGCGGTTGGCTATTGCCCCAACTTCTCGTGGCCAGCGCCGTCGCCCACCTGCCACGCAAAAAGCCGTTGGTGGTGCGCGCCGCTTGGCTCAGCCGGCCCATCCTGTTGTTGGTCGCCTTTTTAGTGTGGCAGTTCGGCGGGCAGTACCCGGGCGTGGCCCTGGCTGCCACCATGCTCGGTGTGTTTGTCTTTTTCGTCTTTGACGCAGTGGTCAGCATTCCCTGGTTCGAGCTGTTGGCCAAATGTTTGCCGGCACGACGCCGCGGACGGGTGGTGGGCACTTCCCAGGTGTTAGGAGGACTGGGCGGTATCGGGGCCGGGATAGTGGTGCGCTATATTCTCGGCGAATCGAGCCCGCTTGCCTTTCCGAGCAATTATGCATTCCTTTTCGCCCTCGGTGGGTTGTTGTTCATGGTCTCGGCGGCGTTCCTGATGCTCATCCGCGAACCCGAATCGCACGACCTCGGCAACGCGCCACCGACTCCTCGCCAGGTATTGGCCTCGATGCCCGGCATCTTACTGCGCGATCGAGAGTTTCGGCGTTTGATCCTCATCAAACTATTACAGGGCTTCGCCAGCGTGGCCAATGCCTTTTATGTGCTTCACGCCACGCGCAATTTGGGGCTCAGCCTGGGCGATACCGGGCTCTTTGTCTCTGCGCAGGTGCTCGGCTCGGTGACAGCGGGCCTGTTGATGGGCGTCGTACAGGATCATTGGGGACCATGGGCGCATATCCGGCTCATCATCGTCTTGACGGCCCTGCCTCCCCTTGTCGCGTTAGGGGCGCAACCTCTGCTTGGGATACTGGGGCAACAAGTACTCTATGTGTACATATCGCTCTTTTTCTTTCTAGGCATTGCCACGGGCAGCATCGGCTGGCCCTTTTTTAACTGGATCATGGAGCATGCCCAAGGGCCAGAACGCCCGGTGTATATCGGCATGAGCAATACGTTAAGCGCCTTGGTCATGCTGGCGCCCACGCTAGGGGGGTGGGTGGCCAAGACGTTCTCTTACCCGGCCGTCTTTGGGCTGGCTCTGGGCTTTATCCTGGCCTCTTGGTGTCTCTCCGCAGGCCTGCGTAACCCGCGCGTGGACAGCGCGCCCCAGCCCTATTGCTGATCAAGCGCCCGACACCCGACGCGATAGGAGATGGATATAAAGGCCACCACGTACCAAAATCCCAGAGTAACGCGACGTAATATGATCGCGGGGGCGGTCAACTCCTTCTTTGTAGAAGCGGCCATGACCATCACCGAGCCCGGGACGGTTTTGGCGCTGTATATCAAAGAGTTGACCGGCTCCGTCTTTCTGGCGGGTTTGCTGCCCTCGCTGCGCTACTTTGGCTGGCTCGCGCCTCAATTTTTTGCTGCCGGCCGCTTGCAACGCCTGCGCCGCTTCCTGCCGGCCGTGCAATGGCTCGAGGCGATCCGTGGTTCGTTCTACCTTTTGGTAGCGGCAGCCATAGCTCTATGGTCGTTGGATCGCCCCAACCTGGTGCTGATCCTCTTTTTCAGCCTGTTCATGGTGACGCGCCTCGCCGCCGGATGCTCGGCCGTGGCCCGCAACGAGATCGTCGCCCGCATGGTGCCGGAAGGGCAGCGGGCGGCGCTCATCTCGCTACGACGGCTCACCGGCGCCGTCGCAGGGCTGCTGGCCGGCTTTTTGATCGGCTACATCCTGGATGCGCGCGTAGCTTCTTTTCCCGCCAACTATGCTCTGCTGATTGCCATTGCAGGGCTCTTTTTCGGCTTGGCCGTCCTTTCGTTTAGCCTGGTGATAGAGCCCGAGCTGCCTATCGAACGGCGCGAGCGCAACATCATGGAGCAAGCCAAGCAGGCGCCCAGATTACTGCGCACAGACCGCCGCTATGCGCTTTACGTCGGCGTGCGTCTGGCCTCGGCGGGAACGGCGCTGGCCACTCCTTTTTACATTTTGTTCGCCACAGAGCTGCTAGGCGCTCCGGCATCTATGGCGGGGGCCTTTATCTCTATGCGTACCTTGGTGCGCATCGCTTCCAACGCTTTTTGGGGGCGAGAGTGTGCCCGGCGGGGCAGCGCCTGGGTGTTAAAGGCAGGGACCGCGTTGGGGATGTTGACGCCCCTCACGGTGGTGATCTTTTACGGCCTTATGAAGCTTTGGGGAGCTCAACCGACCCCGTTTTGGGTGTCCTGGGCCTTTGGGCTGGTGTTCGCCCTTCAAGGGCTGGCCGGGTCTGCCGAGGGGTTGGCACAGATCGCCTATCTGTACGACATATCGCCGCCAGGGGAACGCCCCACATACTATGGCCTGGCCAATACCATCGTGGGGCCGATGCATTTTTTGCCTGCCCTGGGGGGCGCGCTCGTGGCTCTTGTCGGCTACGTGCCCATCTTTGGTGTGGCGGCGCTATTCATGGCCGTCGCCTATGGGCTGGCGGCTCGATTGGAGGGCTTGGGCTCTGCCACGCCGGCCCGGGCCGGCGTGGCGCTCAACGAGTGAAAGCGTGGGGCGCTTGAAAGATGTTCAGTACCAACCGCTGTAGCGAGAAAAATGGTCGAGCATGGCCCATCCACCACGAGTGGGGATCGGCTCGCCCTCGCCGGCAGCGCAATCCGCATCAGGGCAATAGTACACCACATCGGCCGAACCGAACTTGGCCAAAACGGGCCGCCGGAACGTTTCCACCGGGGGTTCGAGGGTCAGATCGGCGATAAAGGCGTTCCCTTTTTCCTGCACGCTCAGGGTAAAAAGATATTCCGATCCTCCTTCCGGCTCCGGCAAAGTTCCGGGGAGGATGACAACCCGCACCCTACCCACTTTGGCTTGGTAGGGGCGATGAGCATCCCAGGGCACCGCAATAGTAACAGACGCCTCACGAGATCTGCCTTCGCCCTTGGCCAAGACAGACATGGGCAAGAGCAGCGTGCCCAGGATCACCAAAATCGACAGAACGCTGAGCAGGAATTTTGATCGCTTGGTCATGGTACGCACCTTCCATCGGACTCTGCCGCACCAGGGAGAGATAACGGCTTTTATAGCCTCATCATAGCCGGAGATGCGGCCCGGCCCGTTAAGCATACGTTAAGCCGACATCTTGGCCAAAGCTCCCGGCGTAAAGGCCCCGTGAATTCTCACCCTTCTACAACGCGCGAGCGGGCCGTTTATTACGCCGGCCCACGACGATCGCCAACACCAGCAAGATGAAGGCCAACAGGCCAATACTGCGCAATAAAAAGGGCCAACGAAAGCGCACGACCTCTACCATCAAGTCTTGCGCTTGGCCCCAGCTTAGCATCCAGGCTTTGTTTTTCTCCCCTGCGCTTGGCTCCCACTCCAGGCGATATACCCAATACGTTGCCGAGGGCAGACGTTGCCAGACTTGGCGTTGTTCGCGCAGGGCCAGGAAGGCCAAACGTTGCTCCAAACGTTCCCGCTCCGAGGTAGGCTGACCACTTTGCAACTCGACGAGCCGCCATTCGGCATAGCGCGATTCGTGCTCCCACACTTGAGCAGCGGGTACGAGATCCACCCGTTCGTGGTATCGATAACGCTCGCTCCACGGTGTTTGCTCCCAACGCGCAGCGCCGGCCCCTTTTTGCCACGGCAGAATCATCAACGTCGCTAGTAGGTCGCGATCTCCGACTATCGCCCGTTGCATGGCGTCCGATAAACGGTGGAGCTCCTCCTCGGTGGCATAACGGGCAGTGACAGCGACGAGGATCCTTGGGCCACTCGACATAGTCTGGGTGACGGCGACCGTTACGCCCTCTATCGTGCGCCAGGCGTCGGCCAGCTCTTGTAGGCGAGTATAGGTCCTATCGCTCACAGGCGGATAAGGGGTGAACGCACACGATACTCGACGCTCTCTCGGCCCCACCACAACCTCCGTGCGCGCAGCCGTAAATGGAGGTGCATAGCGCAAAAAGGCGTCCTGCAATTCGGGCGTCAGCGCATCGGCCAATTGGCTCAGGGCGAGAGAGACCATCCCCTTCTCGGCGATATCCAGCGCCCACTGTAAGGAGAGATCTAGTGAGGAGATCTCGGCTGGTAGAGAGGTTATCCCTGGGACGTTTTCCGCTTTGCGCAAATAGGCCAAGCCGCCGGCGGTGTCACCCAAGCGCCTGGCGCGCAAGGCGGCATCGTAATAGGTTTGGGCCAGCCTCTCGGCCACCTCGCTCCGGCCAGGTTGCAAACCCAGAACGGCCTGGAGTTGCTCCGCAGACAAGATCAGATAGTTGAGGCCCACACTCCCGGATTCCGACCCGGCGGCATCGGCTCTGGCGCGATACAGGGTCGCCAGCTCAAGTCGCGGCTCGATAGCCGCAGGGTCGGCCTCCACGGCGGCTAGAAATTCGGCCAGCGTGCGCTCAAAGGGATCGGACATGGGGATACCCTCGGCTTGGGCGACCCGATAGAGTTCTTGATAGAGGCGCCCTAACTCGAGGTGACGACCTTCGCGCTGCCATTCGCTCATTTGTTGCCATATCTGCGGCGTCAGAGCAGCGACCTTATGAAAGGGATAAAGGCTCAAGTTCTCGTAATCCCAGATGATCTCTCGGCCGTTGAAGGCATAGTTCTGCGGCTCCACCCACAATAGAGCGTCTTCAGGCATAAACTGGGGCAACGAGATCTTGATGCGCACGCTGTCGATCACGTCCCAAGGGGCCAACGGGGTCATATCCCATTGCCAACGCGTGAAAAGCCCGTTGCTCAAGAGATATTCGTGGGTAAAGAAAAGGGTCCGGCGCTCATCGGGAGCCAGGGTCATCTCCCACGTGGGCCCGACGTCGCTCTCGACCGAACGTTTGGGCAAAACGTGGCCGGCGCCATCGCGCAGCTCGATGCCCTGCCAAATTTCGCCAGCCGGCGCCGCCGAGAGGTAGAGGATGCTGGGTTTGATCCGATCGCGATTATAAAGGCGATAGATATGATCGCTGCGCGCCCGGCAGCCGCCCTCGCCGCACTGGATGGTGACCTCGATCGTGCAGGCTTGAAGCTGCACAAAACCCGGAGGTTGGCTTGGGAACAGGCCAAGCTCGGTGGCCGGGCCGTCCGCCTGTGCTGCTGCGGGCCAAATCATCATGAAGGTCAGACAGGCAACGCCCAACATGGCCGTCGAGAACGCGACCATGTCGTGGAAAAAGGCTCCCGGACCTCTGCGCTCTGTGTTCATTTCGCCGCACATTATACACCAAGATAGTTCAGTCCGCAGATCACTGTAGGCGCCACGGAGCCCTGCCTGAAGCGAATGGTGGGCAGTTGAAACTGTACCCACCATTGCCAAGTCGCCCTACGGCGACGGTTATGGAGGACACAGATGAGGTGGGTTTTCTTTTTATGGCGGGCGGGAATCTCTTTCCGCGTTTATCCGTATCCTATTCATCGCTGTTTTCGCGGTAGCGCAACATCCAGAGTCTGCGCGCGTAAAGGGTATAGATACGAAGTTGAAGGGGATCGATCGTGCGCAAGCAAAGAGAACCTTTTTAGGGCTGATGTTCATCCTATTAGGCGCTTTGGCGCTTTTAGGGACGTTTCTGTCCGTCGCTGTTTGGCACTTTGCTGGGCCGGCGCTGCTCATTTTGTGGGGCCTACGGATCCTGTGGCTGTCCATACATAGGGAAGCCGTCGAGGTGGAAGAAGCCCTTCTCCTCCTAGAGGGCGCCGACGAGGCGCACATCCGGCTCAAACATAGCGCTGGCGGGTTGGCCGTAACCTCCGGCACGCGGCCGGGTGAGTTGCTCCAGGGCACTTTTGCCGGCGGCGTGCGTATCTGGCGCGAGTTTTTAGGTAATACCTTGCGGATCGATCTACGCACCCCCTGGGGGCGCTTTTGGCCATGGTTCTTTTGGGCCGGCAGGGGACACGGGCTGGATTGGGATATCAAGCTCAATGCCGATGTGTCCACGGCGCTTTATGTAGAGACCGGTGCTTCGCGATCTGAACTCGATCTGGAAGAGATGCAGCTCGTCGAAGGGGTGTTCAAGATAGGTGTCGGGTCCGCCCAGATGACTTTGCCGGGTCGTGCCGGTTTTAGCCGGGTGCTCATCGAATCCGGCATGGCTTCGGTGATGGTTCAAGTGCCTGCCGGCGTTGCGGCGAGGATTCGGCCCCAAGGGGGATGTGCCACGATCATAGTAGACGAGCGGCGCTTCCCGCGCGCGGGCTCTCTGTATTGCTCGCCCGATTACGAATCTGCGGAGAACAAAGTGGATCTGATCCTCAAGGCAGGCATCAGCATTGTCGACATCCGCTGAAGCATAATCTGGTGAGAAGCTCCTCCGAGGACATGACAATGCCCCTCTTCACAGCTATAATAGGGTCAAGAGCATCCGGTGATCTAGATTTGTTTTTCTTGCACATGGCCCGCGCCTAGAGGAGATGATCACGTGCTTGTAAAAGAACGCATGTCGCGACATCCCATCACTATCAAACCCGAGACCTCGCTTTATGATGCGCTGCGCATCATGCGCGAATCCAAAATACGGCGTTTGCCGGTTTTGGACGAGGATGGAAAGCTGGTGGGCATCGTCTTGGAAAAAGATCTACTGTACGCGTCGCCTTCGCCGGCCACCAGCCTGAGCGTTTATGAGCTCAACTATCTCATTTCCAGGATCAAGGTCGAAGACCTGATGACCAAGAACGTTATCACCGTGGCCGAGGATTGCCCCTTGGAAGAAGCGGCGCGCATCATGGTCGATAACGATATTGGCGGGCTGCCGGTGATGCGCGGCGATACGCTGGTGGGCATGATCACCGAGAGCGATCTATTCAAAATCTTTTTAGAGCTGTTGGGCGCCCGCACGTGGGGGCTGCGCGTCACCATCAAAATACGGGAAGGCAAGGGGGTATTGGCCCGACTCACCCAGGAAATCGCCGTCCGCGAGGGCAATATCGTCTCCCTGGGCACGTTTTGGGGCGATGACCCCACCATCCGCGAAATAGCCTTCAAAGTGCAAGGCCTCGATCGCCCCACGATCGAGGAGATCGTCACCAACCTGGATGCCGAAATCGTCGACATTCGCGACACCTAGCGTCGATTGGGGGTAAAAAGAGGCGCTGCCCCCTTCCGTTCGGGCAGCGCCTTTTCATTGCAGAGCCAGCGCCCGCGCTAGAATGCTTCGCGCCTTTTGCGCCGCGCGCGCCCGGTGGCTGATGCGATTCTTGACCTCAGGAGCTAACTCGGCCATGGTGCGCCTATACTCCGGCACATAGAACACCGGATCGTACCCAAAGCCGTGTTCCCCCGCCGGTTGTTGGGCAATGTATCCTTCGCACGTCCCCTCCACCACCTCTTCGCGCCCTTTGGGCCAGACAAGGGCGATGGCGCAACGGAAACGAGCGGTGCGTTCTCGATCGGGGACGCCTTCAAGCCGAGCGAGCAGCAGGCGGTAACGCTCCTCATCGCTCGCCTCGGGGCCGGCGTAACGCGCCGAGCGGATGCCGGGTTCGCCGCCCAAGGCATCTACTTCCAACCCCGAGTCATCCGCCAGGGTGAGCAGGCCTGACTCGCGGGCATAAGCGCGGGCCTTGAGCAAGGCGTTCTCGGCGAAGGTCGCGCCCACCTCGGCGACCTCGGTCTCGATGCCGAGATCGCGCAGGGTGACTAGCTCCAGGCCCAAGTCGCCGAGGATCTCGGTATATTCACGCTTTTTATCTTCATTATGGGTGGCGATAAGTAACTTCATTCTTTTTTCCCCCAGTAGCTTGGCGGAATGCTTGCGGCCGAACGGGTAAGCTACAACCCCCGTGAGCCGTCCTCGTTTTGTTCGATATACCCAATCGTTGCCCTCAAGACAAGCCGGCCATCTGCAACGTCCAAACCGGGCGCATTCCGGATGGCCGATACCGCCTCCTCGATCCGCTCTCGCGAATTCACAAGAACGATCCCAGCATCCAGACCACCTCGGCCATCATTGGCACAATGACCAAGCGATGAGCCTCCTCGCCGGCGCTCAAACAAGTAATCCTAGGGCGGCCGAGCGACGGGATGGAGGGAAAGCAGGGAATAAAACGGCGCGCAGCAACTGGGGGGATTGCTGCGCGCCTGGGGTGTGAGGTACCGGAATACGTCTGTGACGTATTCAGTAGGTCGGGGTCGGTACCCGGGGGATTGTCTGTG
>JACIWY010000289.1 GCA_014360745.1 Chloroflexota bacterium | reverse complement strand
GGATATGATCGTCGCGGTGATCTCTATGGTCACTTTGTCGCCGGGGTTCATGGCCTCGAACGTGGGGATCCGGGCTTTGTTCCAGATTGTCGTTTGTCCCTCATTTATGCCCACCGGGCTGGAGGCAATGTATGCCAACCCACTACCGAGGACATCAGAGACGACGACGTTGTGGATCACTCCCAGGCCGGTGTTCTCTACGATAAGCGTCCAGACGACCTGATCACCCACCTCGCCTGTGAGGACGTTGGGTATTTTTTTGATCGTTACGCCGCCGGGGAGGACGGTAATACTCAAGGCTCCGGTGTCGTCGACAAAGGGCGAACTCCCGATGTGGTAATCAACGCTGGCGTTTAAGGAGCCGGATACGGCTTCGCAGGTGGTGCGCAGATCAAAAGATACATTGAGGGTTTGCCCACTGGTTAATGTGATAGGGCTACCGCAGGCTAGGTCTACGTCCCATATCAAATCGCTGCCAGATAAAGTGGGCTCGGCCATGCAAAAGGCCGGCTCGCCGTCAATATCGAGGCTTGCCGTGCCGCTGATATAAGTAAAGCCCGAGAGGTTGGCCAGTTTTGCGCGAACGATTAGCCGGCCTGTGGGGTTACCGGTGGTGTTGGCGAAGGAAATCGTATAGGAATTCGTCTCGCATTGGTTCACCTGGGCAGCGCCAGTGATGCTCACCAGCCCGGCTCCGTTACCGACACGGTGGCGCGATCGCTCAT
This sequence comes from Chloroflexota bacterium, assembly GCA_014360745.1. Lineage (GTDB taxonomy): Bacteria > Chloroflexota > Anaerolineae > UBA1429 > UBA1429 > JACIWY01. The sequence continues at coordinate 4,457 of JACIWY010000289.1, read as the reverse complement.
CGATGAGTGTGTTCGTCAGAAGCCGGGTATACACTCCGGAATCGGCAAAGAACGCGACAGGTTGTCCGTTTGTTGAGGGGGGTGTAGGCTTATCCGGTACAGATGGCTCCGCCTGAACGGATAAGGGCGACAAAATGAAGAGTAGGGCCAAAATGAGGCCCAGAACCCAAATCGCACAGAACCACATTCGGTGGAGCGTACGTCCGAAATCTTGCTCCGGATGAGCAACTGTGGTCATGTAAGTTCTTTACCTCCTCAAACGGTGTAGGTGGTGTGATATTCGGCGTAACCATTCACCCGCGTTCTGGGTGAGCGCATCTTGGGCCGAGGATAGCCGCCAGTATTATATGCCGAAATTCGAGCAGGGCAAGCGAAATTCGCAAACATGAGTTTGAGCTTGGGGGTAAAAGGGGCAGATTAGGGTGGCGTAACGGATGGGCCTATAATGTGTTCTCATCGATAGAGCATCCATGGGAGCAAGGCCATGCCGCGAATCAAGGTCATCGTGAATCCCAAGGCCGGTAGAGGCCATGGCGCGAGGTTATCGCCCCGAGTAGCCGCTTGCCTGGCCGAGCGAGGCGCAGATTTTGACTTGGTGCATACCGCCGGGCCGGGCCACGCCATCGAATTGGCGCGGCAGGCGGTGGACGAGGGCTTTGAGATCGTGGTTTCCGTGGGCGGCGATGGCACCTCCAACGAGATCGTCAACGGGCTGATGTCACGGGCCAATGGCGGGCCGGTGGGTACGTTGGGCTGGGTGCCCGCCGGGTCGGGGAACGATTTTGCCATGATGAACGGTGCCCCCTGGGATACCGAGGCAGCCTGTGACCTCATCATGCGCGGGACGACGCGCTTGGTCGATGTGGGCCGAGTGACGTTCGATGGGCGGCTCACCCGCTATTTTGACAACGCTGTGGGCATCGGCTTCGACGGCCTTGTCGTTCGCGAGACCCAAAAGCTCAAGCACGTCCGCGGCTTGGCGATGTACCTTCCCGCAGTGCTCAAAACGGTCTTTCTCTCCCTACGCCCCATCCATGCCCATGCCATTTTGGACGACAAGAGCTTTGATGCTGCGCACCTGATGATCGTCATCGCCAACGGCCCTCGTGAAGGGGGCTCCTTCCTCGTGGCCCCCAATGCTCGTTGCGACGACAGCTATCTGGACATTATCACGGCGGCGCAGATGTCCAAGCTGCGCATGTTGGCCATGATTCCCCAATTCCTCAAAGGTACCCACCTGGGCGATCCGCGCATCGGCGAGGCCAGGGCGCGACGGGTGACGATCCGCTCTGAGGATCCCCTTTACTTTCACGTGGATGGAGAGATCTTGTGCGCAGAGGCTCACAAGGTCGAGGCGGAGCTCCTCCCTTTGACGCTGCGGGTCATTTCTCCTGAGGGGGATGGGCAACGTTGATGCCTCGCGCGAGTGGGGCCTAGGCCATTTCCCCTCGGCAATGTAATACAGCGCATGTCCTTGAGATTGCGCAAGCGCGATGATCCCTCGTTTGCTCCGAGCGGTCCTCTGCCCTATAATGGCCTTGCTTTGCCGGTTTGGGCTTGTCCAAGGATGCTTTGAGGATACGATTGCTAGTCGCTCAAGAGAACGATAGGGTTATGCTCATCTCGCCCGACGGGCGGCGTTACCTGATCACCTTGCGCTCGGGTCGGCGCTTTCATACCAACAAGGGTGTTATCGAGCACGATGAGTTGATCGGCCGGCCATTGGGCCGCGAAGTGAGCACCCATCTTGGACAGGTTTTTCTCGTTTTGCGTCCCTCCTTGCACGACCTCCTGATGAACCTCAAGCGCGTGTCGCAGATCATTTACCCCAAAGAGATCGGCTTGATCCTGCTCAAGCTGGACGCGGTCCGTGGGCGACGTGTCATCGAAGCCGGCACGGGCAGCGGCGCCCTCACCCTGGCTCTGGCTCGCGGCGTGGAGCCCGACGGTATGGTCTATTCCTACGAGGCCCGCGAGGAGATGTTGCGCACCGCGCGTCGCAACCTGGAGGAAGCCGGCGCGCTGGGCAATGTCGAGCTGTTCCAACGCGATATCGCCGAAGGATTTTTGCAGCGCGACGTGGACGCCCTGTTTTTGGATGTGCGCGAGCCGTGGGATTATTTGGAACAGGTCTGCGAAGCCCTCGCCGATGGCGGCGTCTTCGGCGCCTTGGTGCCGACGACGAACCAGGTCTCAATTCTGCTCGCTGCGATGGCCTACCATCCCTTTACCGCCGTCGAAGTATTAGAGATCCTGGAGAGACATTACAAGCCGGTGCCACAACGGTTGCGCCCTGAGGATCGCATGGTGGGCCATACGGGGTATTTGCTCTTTGCCCGCAAAGTGGCCCGCCTTCAAAAGGAGAGGCCGGCTTGCGAGACGATAGGGAGCATCTAGGTTGGGTTGAGAACGGTTCTCTTTACAGGTTTTGAACCAGGAGTGTGCCATGGTTGCCAGGATTCGTCGTATCGTCCTCGATGTGCTCAAACCCCACGATCCCACGATCATCGAATTGTCGCAGCGGCTGGCCGACCTGCCGGGCGTCGATGGGGTGAACATCATGATCTATGAGGTCGATCGCAAGGTGGAAAACGCCAAGATCACCATCGAGGGCAACGATCTGCAGTACGACATTATTCAGCAGACGGTGGAAGATAGCGGCGGCACGATCCATTCGATCGACGAGGCCGTGGCCGGCCAAGTGCTCATCGACGATTCGCCTACGCCCCAGGATGCGACCATGTTCGGTTAGTGCCCTGCGCCGGGGCATTAGCGGCGAAATCGCGGATCCTCGGCGATGGTGCGTCGCAGGCCCTCCAGCAGGTTAATCTGTGGGACGAACCCCAGGGTTTTTCGCGCCAGCGAAATGTCGGCTACCAGTCGCGATACGCCTGGGCTGACTTCATAGTTGTGGAGCCGATGCACGGGGTGCCCTACTACCTCCTCGATAGCGTCCACCAGCGCGGCAATGGTGACTTCGACGCCGCTGCCGACGTTCAACACCGGGTGAACGATCTCCTGAAGATGGCCGGCTCGTACGAGAGCTTCTATGGCATCGTCGATATAAAGAAAATCGCGACTTTGTTGGCCGTCGCCAAAGATGACCAAGCTTCCGCCGGTGGTGGCCTGGCGCAGAAAGCGAGGAATGACCGGGGCGTGAGAGGGAGGCAGCGGCTGACGCGGCCCGTACACGTTAAAGAGCCGCAGGATACAGGTTTCGATGCCCCATAGTTTGCCGATGGCCCGCACGTATTGTTCAGAGGCAGCCTTGCTGACCGCATAGGGCGTGTCGGGGCGCAGGGGGGCGTCTTCACGCACGGGTTGGGCGTCTTGCTCGCCGTATACGGCGCCGGAGGAAGCAAAGATGAGGCGTTTTACCTGGGCGTCGCGCGCTGCGGTGAGCAGGCTCACCGTGCCCCCCACGTTGACACTGTTGTATTCGACCGGATAGAGGATGGACTCGGGCACACTGACGCGGGCGGCTAGATGGTAGACGCAGTCCACACCGCGCAATAACGTCCATAGTTTGGGCACGTCGCGGATGTCTCCGGCGACAAAGGCGACTTTGGGGTTGAGATGGTCTTTGTCGCCTGCGCTCAAATCATCCAACACGCGCACTTGCTGGCCCTCGGCGGCGAGCCTGTTGGCCAGCGCCGAACCCAGAAAGCCGGCTCCGCCGGTGATCAATATTCTCATGCTGCTCCAATAGTCGCGAAAGCGCTTGCAAGGTGATCGCCCAGGGGCAGACGACGGCGGATATTATAGGGGGAGTGTAAGCTGTGTCAATCGGGTTTCGCGCTGAACACGATGGATAGCTTCCCGCGCCTGGCCAAGCAATCTCTTGGGTCGAGGGTTCACGCTACATCTTACCGGTTACGTTGCCGCGCTTGACCGGCCATGGATGCATGGGTACCATCCAGCCGGTGCCCCAGGCGCCGCTGGATCGGTGCTTCGGCATTTGCTCGCGCCGCCTCTTCTGCCTCGGTGGGCTATAGGCAGGCCCTTTCAATCAGCCAGGGCATCTTATGCGGACTGGATTCTGCAAAATCACTAGTTAGACGGCTTGCTTTCATCAACGGAGGAGAGAACCCGTGACCGAATGGGGACCCCATAATCCACATCCGCTATCTCGTATGAAAACTGAACTGGTCTGGGAGGGCAAGTACGACGAGTACGGCAACCGCCGGCCGGTGCGCCTGCCCGATTCCCCGCTGCCCCTGCAGCGCATCGAGACCATTGACCAGCCACGCGATGCCCGCAAGGCCCAGGCGCGCCAATTGGGCTTGCCGTTCTCGGAAGAGGAATTTCACCGCAGCGCCCACCGCGACGACTGGCGCAACATGCTCATCTGGGGCGACAACAAGCTGGTCATGTCCTCGCTGCTGGAGCAGTTCCGCGGCCAGATCGACCTGATCTACATCGACCCGCCCTTCGACGTGGGCGCCGATTTCACCATA
>JACIWY010000288.1 GCA_014360745.1 Chloroflexota bacterium | reverse complement strand
CCCTCCCCAGAGCTCCCGGGCGCTCCTCGAACCTCCCCCAAGGTGCTCTCGTCGCCCTCATAGACGGCATGTAGAAAAGAGGTGTAATAATCGCGCCCGGCATCGGCCTCCACATCCCAATACCCGATATCCTGCCCACTGATGAGTAATCGGCCGCCCGCCTCCATATACGCCGATAGCTCCGCCCAAGCCGTTATAAAGCCCGGCGAGGTAGCCGGCTGCGCCCAGATCACTACATCATACTGGGCCATCTGCCCATGAGAGGGCACATCCGCAGGGACTTCGGCAATGCGGTGCCTGTCAAAGCTATACAGCAATGCATCGAGTGCTGCGGCATAGTAGGCAGCTACCTCTTCCCCACTCCACGCATCGGCGTCGACCAACAAAAGGCGTGGGATGCGCTCCAGATGCAAGTCAACCTCGACGGTACCGCCGATGACAACGGCTACGTTGGGCACGTCCTCACCTTTGTACCCAGGGAGCCGGGCCAGGCCGCGCACCGTATATGTGCCCACAGGCACCTCTAGACTGTAGCGTCCCTCAGCGTCTGTATCCACCTGCAGCGAAGTACCCACCAACCTCACCAAAGCCGGTGGTGGTGAGCCTTCCTCCACGATGATGCGTCCGGCAATCACCCCCTTGGGCAATGGCTGCAAGGCCAGATCGAGTTGTGTTTGCAGCCCGGCTACGATCTCGATACCGTCGACGATGGCGGGCTCATACCCAAAAGCACTGACCGTGACCACATAATGCCCCTGAGCGACCATCAAGGAATAGGTTCCATCCGCTGCCGTAGTCGTCTGTACTTCTCCCCCGCCGTCCAGATGACGCATGCGCACCGTAGCTTCGGCGATGGCTGCCCCGCTCTCTCGGTCGGTCACTATGCCGACGAAAGCCCCTCCTTGATAGACGGTGCCCACGGCCTGTAGAGCGTCCAGACGGCCATAGCCGCTGGCATTGTCCTGGCCGACGGGAGGAATGTCTATAGCCGTACTGGTGATAATCAGGGTTGTCTCGGCCAACGAGAGGGGCGCTTCTACGCCATGCCCAGCCGGCCTTCCGGCCGCCGCCTCCCGCAGTAGGGCTGCCACGCCGGCGACATGTGGTGTGGCCATAGAAGTGCCACTCCATAGCTCATAACCGCCGCCGGCCACGCATGAGCGCACATTCACGCCAGGGGCCACCACATCGGGCTTGATATCGCCCCAGGGCGAAGGGCCGCGGCTGGAAAAGTTGGCTACCGTGTCAAACATATCTACCGCGCCCACCGCCACCGCCTCGCGAAAGCTGGCCGGCGAGTTAATCGTCCTTTCCCGTGGGCCTGTGTTGCCGGCCGCCCAAGTGGAATAGATCCCCGCCGCGCGCCAGGCGGCCAGGTCACGGCGGAAGCTCTCGTCCAGCGGATTATCGTCGCCCCATGAGTTGCTGACGATGTGCGGCGCTTTGCCAGGATCAGGTGCTGTGCCATCCAATCGCGTCGGGGCCAAGATCCACTGGAACCCCGCATGTAGCCACTCGTCCGTAGAATCTCCTTGGTCATCGAACAGCTTGCAGGCAATCCATTGCGCGCCCGGAGCTACTCCTACAGAATTGCTGCCATCCGGTTCACCTCCTACCAAGCTGCCCATGACATGGGTACCGTGATCTGACAAACCACTGATGCCCCGTCGATTCGGGCCAGGAGCTTGAGGATAGGTACGCGTCGGATCAAACCAGTTGTAATCATGCGTCGAGGCGCTTGGATCGCTCTCGTTATAGCCTCGATAGCGATGCTGCAAGGCGGGATGGGTCCAATCCACGCCCGAATCCATATTGGCCACCACGACACCCCGGCCGGTGATGTGATATTCGCGCCACACCCGATCGGCGCCGATCTGAGTCACGTTCCAGGGGAGATCCTGCGCGCCTTCCGAGGCGACATCCGAAGAAAGACGTTGAGGCTCCGGCAAGTGGTGAACGCGATTGCGTCGGATCGCTTCCACCGCCGGATGGGCCGCCAGTTTTAACACCGAGACGAGATCGCCGTCCACGGCCAAGCCGTTAAAGATCCAGTAACTGCGGTAATCGCGCACATGGCCGGCGGCCCGTTGTTCTTCCAACAAACCTTTGAGCGCTGCCTGGCTTTCCCGAGCAGTACGCTGAAGCCGATCGACCAACAATCGACGCCGAGCGACTAGATCAGGAACGGTGGCCAGCTCACGTGCCACCTCCGGCCGCGAGAGCGTCTCTTCCCTGAGGAAGACCAGATACGTCGTCACAACGCCCGTTGCAGAGACCGATTCCCCTGCGCCGACAAGGCCATGTAGGCGGCCTGGCTCCTCTTGGGCCTTTTGCCGCACCAAGAGCTGCTTCAGGAGCAACGGATCGATCTTGGCGCGTTCCTCGGCGGCTAAATGGGCCAAGCTCGCTGCGCCCACTACCGTCCGCTCCTGCTCGGCAGGTTTAATGCTTTGCCCTTGCTCTGTGCCTACCGCGCTTGACCTCACGAGCTGAGGCCCCTGTGCACTCACCCCTCCGACAAGCAAGGAGACTACCGAAACGGCCAGACAGAGCCAAGTCCACAGGGTGCGAAACTTCATACCCCTCCTTCTAGGCAGCTCTAAAGCATAGAGGCGCCCACTTCCAAATAGCAACTCTACGATCCTTACGTAGATAAAGACGCAACGACCGTGCGCTCGTTATTGTATGTTAGCCTATACCCGCTGACAATATAGACATTCAGAGACAACGACATACCCAACCAGACCAAGCCCCCGCTTGGCCGGCGGGGGGGATACCCTCGCCCTGTCCTATACCCAACCTCCCGCTCGGGAGATAGTTCCGGAGAGTATGCTTTTGCCCTAGGGGTCGGGTTTGAAGTGCAGCCAAGATTGTGGTACATGTACGGCATATCCCGTTCCAGATTGGCGCTGATATTCGTCATCACCCATCTCGTCACACTGAAAGGAGAACAACGTGAAGGCCGCTTTTGTGTTCACTCCCGCCGAGTCAAGACGCTTGATCGCCAAGGCCGTCGCCCAGATGCCGGAAGTCAAAGCCGCCTTGGAGAAAGGGTACGTGATCATCCCCGGCAGCACGGGCAACGCTTTTGTTATCGAAGAGCTCTTGGGACGCGCGACGGTGCCTGCACGTTACACGGCGGGCATCGTCTGTCACGGCATCCTTTGCGTGACCCCTACCGAAGCTCGAGATCCTTCGATCCCGACGATTCTTTATAAGGGCAAGCCGGTGAACAAGACGATCCGCGAGGCCCTAGATGATTTTCATAAAGAGACGGTGATCATCAAGGGCGCCAACGCCATCGATCCTCAGGGGAATGTCGGCGTCATCACATCCGGTTTTGATGGCGGCACGGTGGCCCAGATCATCGGCACGGTAACTTCACAAGGGCTCAAGATCATTGTGCCCGTCGGATTGGAAAAGTTAGTCGCCTCGGTGATTGAGGGTTCGCGAGTTACCGGCGCCAAGACGTTGGATTATTCCATGGGCGCCGATTTTGGCATGTACTGTTTGACCAATACCCTGCCGGTGACCGAAATCACGGCATTGGACATTCTCTTTGGCATCAAGGCGGTGCACGTGGCCTCGGGCGGTTCTGGCGGCGCCGAAGGGGCGGTAGTGCTTATCGCCATGGGCGAGGAGGAAAGGGTCAAAGCGGCGATCGAGTTGGTGGAAAGCATCAAGGGCGAGAAACCGCTTGCGCCTTTAAAGGGCATCTGTGTGAGCTGCCGCTACGCCTGCCGCTACGCCGGCCTCGAAGAAAAAGACTTGCCGGCATGGTTGCAGCGCACCGAAAGAGATTTGTGCTGATCACCAGGCCACTTGTATTCTATAATGAGAAAGGATAGTTATGCGCCCAAGCCGGTGCGTTTTGATACTTGTTCTGGCCTTGGGGCTGACGGCTTGCGCGACCCCGACCGCTTTTAACACGGAGGCCCCACCGTCGGCGACCGAGCCCGTGCCTACTCTGCAACGTGAGTCAATGTCGCCCACGACGGCTCAACAACAACCCGTCATGCCTACGGCAGTGCCTATTTGGTCGCCGACACCTCAGCCGCCGCCGACAACCGCGACGCAGCCGATGACGGCACCTCCGGTCTCCAGCATCTCCACCCCGACGGTCCCCACAAGTGGGGAGCTAGACGCTTCGCTGGTGGCGCGCGTGAATGGCACTGGCATCAGCAGGGCAGCCTATGAGCTGCGCGCGGCCCAGGCGCAGATCTATTTGCTCAAACAGCCGGGCCTGGATATCACCACACCGGCGGGCAAAGAAGAAATTCAGCACTTGCGCGCACGTGTGCTGGCCTGGATGGTCGATCAGGTGCTCATCGAACAGGCGGCAGCGGCCCATGGGATCACGGTCACACCACAGCAGGTGGAAGAGCAGGTGGCGTTGATGCGCGGAGATGACGCCACCCGCTTTAATCAGTGGCTAGCCTCCAATGGGATGACGCTGGATCAGCTTCGAGAGCAGATTCGGAACGATATCATTACCTCGGCGGTGCGAGATATGATCACCCAATCGCTGGAGCGGCGGGTGCCACAGGTACATGTGCGCCATATCCTGCTCGCCGAGGAATCGGCGGCGCAACAAGCGCTGGCTAAACTCAAAAAAGGCACGGATTTCGCTGCCGTAGCTCGCGAATTTTCGGAAGACGCCTCTACACGGGCCAAGGGAGGTGACCTGGGATTTATCCCTCGTGGGGTGATGCCCCCAGAATTCGACCAAGTGGCCTTTGCCCTGCGCCCTCGGCAGACAAGCGATGTTATACGCACCGATTCGGGCCTCTATATTGTGCAGGTCCTTGAGGTCGATCCGTCGCGCGAAATCTCGGCCGAGCTATGGCCTGTGGTACAGCAGAACGCCTTCGAGCGTTGGCTTGAGGAACAGCGCGCCAAGGCCGAAATTCGGGTTGCAGACGTGACGCTACCGTAGAAAGGTCGATGCATGGAGATCACTTGGTATGGCCACTGTTGCTTCCGCGTCGGTGAACGTGGCCGTTATATCCTAATGGATCCGTATGGCCCCGAATTAGGGCGCGAGTTGCCCCGCATGGCGGCCGAAGTGGTGACCATCAGTCATGACGATGTTGGGCATAACAACAGCCGCGCAGCTCGAGGGCGCCCTTACGTCATTTACGGCCCGGGGGAGTACGAAGTCGCCGGTATCTTTATTACCGGCGTGCGCACA
>JACIWY010000287.1 GCA_014360745.1 Chloroflexota bacterium | reverse complement strand
AGGAGGTCACGTCGCGGCGGACGCGCGCCCAGAGTTTGCTGTCGTTGGGCTCAAAGACGACCCATTGCAAACCCACGTCCATAGAGGCCTCGACCATGATGAATAGGCGACGAACGTTAATGTAACGCCAGGCGCCATCGCTGCTCAGGGTGCGGCCACCCCAAACGCGAATGCCCCGCCCCGGAAAAGCGCGGATGCAGTTCACTCCGATAGGGTTGAGGACATCTTGCTCGCCGCGACTAAGGTTTAACTCCAGCCCCAGAGCGCCGCGCACCACTTCGTTGGCCGGCGCCTTGTGCACGCCGCGCTCGGCATCGGAGCGGTTAAAGACGCCCACCATATGGCCGCTGGGCGGCACCAGTTTGGTGGTGCTGCCGTTTCCGCTCAGATCGGCGATCTCGATCCAGGGGTAATAGAGGGCCGCATAGGAGCTATCCAAATTCAGCTCCTGGCGCCATTCTCTGGCTTGGGCCGCGTTCAGGCCAGGCGGCGTATCCAAGACGGCAAAGCGATATTTCATGCGCTCGCAATGGGCAACCATGGCCTCCTGAACCATCTTGATGCGCTGTTTCGCCTCGCCGGAGCCATCGTAGCCGGCCATAAGGTCGGGGCAGCTTATCAGCCGGACGTCGTCCAGCGCTTCCAAGCCGCCGAGGCCGGTGCGATCCGCCGCGTTGCCGATGAAATCGGCAGCGGTGAGGGGCTGCACTCCGCCTCCCGACAGCGCATAGGAGCCCTCCTGCGGCATGGCCGAGCCCACGTCGGAGATGGTCACCCGCTCAAAGGTGGTATCCCCGATATAGCCCTCGGCGCCTTTTTTCATCGTCAGGCCCGACTTGGTCTCGCCGCCGACGGTCATGCTGAAGGTGTCCTCTCCTGTCAGCTTGATGATGACGACCAATTCGTTCCCCGCCGGGCCCGGCGTTTTAGCCGTGACTTTGAAGCTGGCTCCTCGGCCCGTCGAAGGAATGGATGCCTCAGCCGCCCGCACCCGTCCCTTTTCCTCGGCGAGGGCGCGCAGGCTGGTGACGTAACAGGGGCCGCCGCCGTTGGCAAAGTAGCCGTATACAGCATCGGGCAGGTAAGCGCCTGGGGTAAAATCGCCGAAAATGTCGACGAACTGGCTCCAATTGGTGACCAGCGTCGGCTTATTGATGCGCGACTCGACCGCCACCCTTTCACCGGTCATAGGGTCAATGGCCTTCAAACTGGCTTCCTCCGTGACGCCGATGAAGGCCGCCGTCGAGACGCCTACCGCCTCGATAGGCTTGACGCCGCGTTCGATCTCTTCTACATACACACCGGGCGATGCATAACTCACGGGCATCGTCTTGCTCCTTTCTGTGCAATAGCTGAAAGCCAACCAAGAATCCGCATCTTGGCGCCTGGGGCGCAGTCATGGGAACGTTCGATAAGCACCTCCTCTCATGTAGGGCATATGAGGTGTGCCGGGCACTTGGCCAGGGTGACACCCTTTTAGCGCACAGGCTAAAGCTCCACATCATAGTCGCCGTCCGCCATCGGCCTGCCCTGCTCATCCACGGCGGGCACGAGGATGCGCCGCTCCCGGGGGCGCCCCTCCGCTGGCCAGACCACCAACACATATTCGCCTCGTGGCAGGCTGCCTAAGGTGAATCGGCCTTGGGCATCGGTGGTGGCAAAAAGCCCCGTGCCCTTGACGGCCACTTGAACACCCGGAACAGGCATGCCGCCCCGTGCCTTGTCGCGGACGGCGCCGCCAATGAAAGACAGCTCGGCCAGCGTCCCCTCTTCGAGGTGCCCTTTGCGGCTCACCCCTTCGAGGCGCGCCTGGCCGGAACGCACGGTCAAAGTGCGCACGATCGGCCCGCTGATCTCTTGCCACGGGTCCAAGGCCAGGGTGAGGATGTAAGACACACTGGGGCGTAGCTCGTTGTCCAGGGCGCTCCACACTTCCGCGACGTTGGTGAGCCGATCATGGCTGGCCAGCCGCGCCTGAATGTCATAAAGGGGGTTGCGCAGAGCGCCTACCAGCCGATCCTCGGGCAGCGTGGGGAAACGAAAGAGCGTCTGCAGACAACGAGTTAACAGACGGTGTTCGTCTTCGGGGTCTTGGGCCCAGGTGGTCAGCATATAACTACAATCGACGCGCAGTGGAGAGCGTTTGAGCGTTGCCGTACGCCCGCCATTGTTCCTGTCGGGCACCCGCTCCCACTGATGCTGGCGCAAGACATTGTTCTCACGCACATCGTACAGAAACAGGTTGATCGTGGGTTTGGTCCACTTGTTCGTATTCTCGCGTTTGGGCTGCTCGAAACGCACCTCGATCTCGCTGTTCTTGATCGGTAGTTCGTCTCTCAGAAGCTGTCTCAACGTCTCGTCCAAGTCTGCAATCATTTTGGACTAGGCTCCCGTATGGATCTTGCCGGGCGCGGATGCCGGACAGTGGTCATGCCACAAAGGGCGGCGCCATGATCGGCGTCTGAATGGCTCGGCGGTTGGCGAGTTATGCCAATATTTCTTCCTCTTTTTCCTCTTCTTCCTGCGTTTGCAACAATTCCTCCTCCTCTTCCTCCTCCAACGGTTGGCGCTGGAGGTCGGTTTGGGCATTGACGCTGACCTGGCGCGAGGCCGCGTCGGCTTGGCGTTCAAAGGCGTCGTCGGGGGGGTTGACCATCATGCGTCCGCTTGGATGGTTCACCGCCCCCGAAGCCTGCTGGGCGACGTGCGTCAGCTCGTGGGTTAAAAGTTCCTTGCCGGCGGAGGAATGCGGATCGTAGGCGCCCTGGCGGAAAAAGATGTCTCGTCCGGTGGTAAAGGCCCTGGCGCCCAACTCGCGGGCCAAGGCATCGGCCTCTACCGATGTATGGACGCGCACATCGGCCAGATCATAGCCCAGGGCCGCGCCGGCCCTCTGCTGGAGGTCGGTAGGCAATCTCCCCCCGCCGCTGCGTTCTCGCTCGATGCGCTGAGCTGTCTCGTCATCGAGCTCAAAAGATTCTCCCTCGCCTCTAAGCTGCGCCACCAGTCGCTGCACGGCCCGGTTACCGATCAGGCGCTGCAGGGCGGTGAGGTAAGATCGAGGCGATCCTTTCGTTCGCTCATGTTTTCCATCGTTGCCAGAACCACGAAGCGGCGATTTGGCATCCAGATCGTGACTGAATTTCATTTTTCTCCCTTTCAGGCCCCTTATTTGCCGAATTGACCCTTTAGGGTTAAAAATGCAGCGTGATCGACACCCCCGCATTCACGCTGCCTATTAGCGTTCGCAGAGGCCCTACTTCCGTCGTGGGTTGGCCCGAACGCAGGAGCTCTTGGATCAATTCCCCTTGTTGTTCCGCCCTCTCCAACGGCGTCGGGCGCTCGGCTTGCAGCGTGGCGCTTAGAGAGGCGTTCATCAGCGCCTGAGCAATGTACTCGGCCAGCGTAGGAACCTGGCCAGAGAGCTCGGCCGGTAAAATCTCTTGCAACAGCCCCTCTATTTCCCGCAAGCCGGTTTCGTAGTTGGTCATCAAGTCTTGGAGCAGACGGCTGTCAACCGGCAGCCCGCGTTCTCGGAAGGGCGCTGTAAGGCTGGCCTCCAGAGGGGCGCCTGGCACCGGGTTTAAGGTTACGTGAAAGCCGACCATGCCCTGAGCGTACAAGGAAAGCCATTCTGGCAGCCCAGAAGGGCTCGTCGGTGGGGTGGGTTGGGGGGTAGGCGTTTGTAGGATGCGCCCCAAACGTTCTTCCGGTGTCTCGGCGCCATAGACGAGGTTGATGCGCAACCTGAGCACTTGATCGGCGAACTCGTCCACCGTGCGGATCGGGAGGGCGAGACGCTCGATGTCGGCGGCGCCCATGAACGCCCGAAGCTCTCGCCGCAGGCTGGGGGTCAGCTCCTCGATCGGCACATACCTGGCGGCCACCCGTCGCAATCTCTCCATAATCATGTACTGCCAGGCAACCTCTGCGGGCGTCGGCAGGCGCACCTCTGCGGGCGTCGTGCCGGTATCGGGCTGGCATTGGGCCAGGGCGCGCTGCACGGCGCGGTTGCCGACCCGCTGTTGAAAGCTCATCCAATGTGCTTGGGTCGTGTCAGGCGTGGCAAGCTTTTTGTCGCGCCGCGTGCCTTGTCGGCCCTGGTGTGCACTTGATCGATCCACTATCGAACGTTTCATCGCTCAGTATCCTGCCATGATTGCCAAGGTCTCGGGCAGCCCTCCGCTCAAGATAAAATTGCGCAACTGTTCCTCGGCGAATTCGGTCAGTTCGTTCTCTCGCAAAGGCAGTTCCTCTCCTCGTAGAGCGCGAAAAGTCCGTTCGCCGGGCAGGCCGTAGCGCAGCCTGAGCTGCCCGCCGTAAGTAAGCTCCGCCTCCTGGATCATCAGAAGGGGGATCTCGGCATAGCACACCTGGGCCGCGTGTCTTTCAAAGCGCAAGTTGATCCGCTGAATGCCCAGCTCCTCCAAGCTAGGGGGAAGTTGCCCCTCGACCATTCGCGCCAGAGGCCGCCATTCCGGCTCTCCCCGGGTCTGCTCGGGAAGATGCCTGGAAGCTTCGGCCAGGTGTTCGACGCGGCCCAGGCTGGCCACCGCGTTCAGGCGTGTGTCTCGTGGGATCACAAACTGCCCATCGGGCGCAGAGGGATGCGAGACGGCAAAGGGTTGTGAGAGGGTTGCCGATGCGCTCACCTGAGTCAGGCTCGTTCTGGGCATGCCGCCTCCCCCTGCCTCGCCCATGGAGAAATTGCCAAGGAGGGTCGGAAGTTCTTCCAACAATCTGGTGTCGGCAAAGGGGTTGTAACGCGGGGCGAACATCCGTGCCGGCAAGGCGCTTCTGAGCCTCCCCGCCACCCGGGCGCTGATTTGATCCCTTATCAGAGCCAAGAGGAGGGGGCCCGTCCAACGTATCGTCACCCTTTGCTGGCTCCAATTCCAGGAAAAGCCTTCTATGCGCACGCTGCGCATAATTTGATAACCGCGCACCCTGGGCACAAAGGTCAAAGGGGTGGGAAAGTTGATTTGAAACTCTTCTGCCGAAAGGTAGGCCTCAACCTCTGTGCCCTCTGTGCCGGTCTCTACCGTGCCATAGTCGGTCGTGGCCAGGATTTGCTGGGGGGCCATGCGCACGGTGGCGCTGAGCAAATAATCGCCGGCGTGTACGCCTTGTCGCTCCAAGATCTGTTCCACGGAACCATCGTCTCGCTGGATTACCGCCGTGGACGCGCCGGCCTG
>JACIWY010000286.1 GCA_014360745.1 Chloroflexota bacterium | reverse complement strand
GCCCCTCTGCCTCTAGCAGATCAAGATTATACGTCCTGTGCCGCTCGCCGATTTCTGTCCGCACCGCTGGCATCTGCCTTAACGCTTCCTCAGCATACTGGCGCAGCACCGGGTGGATGCTATAGCGCCCTGTGGTGTCACGGCGCAACAGCGACTTGTCTACCAACGTCGAAAGGGTCTCCAGCGGGGTTAGCGAGACTTGAGCTGCTGCACTGCGCGTAAACCCGCCCTGGAAAATTGACAACTGAGCAAAGGCGACCCTTTCCCTCTCCGTTAGCAAACCCCAAGAGTGTTCGAACACTGCTCGCAGGCTGGCATGTCGAGGCGCGATGCCGCGTTGACGACTGACCAGCAGGTCTGGGCCTTGCTCTAACTCGGCGACGATCTCTTGGAGCGATAGAACGCTTACCCAGGCTGCGGCCAGTTCGATAGCCAGTGGCATCCCTTCCACGAGCTGGCAGATGCGAGCTAATGCCGGCCAATCCTCTTCCTGCCAGGCCAAGTCTGCGCGGGCGCGTTGGGCGCAGCGCGTGAATAGCTCCACCGCCGCAGTGCAAAGAATGCTCTCCTCGGCGCGTATTGTTGGGCAAGGCAGGCCTGACACCGAGAACACCCATTCCTCCGGCAGCCCCAAGCGCTCCCGCGAGGTGGCCAACATTTTGATTCCCGGCGCTTTTACCAACAGGTTGCTGAGCAGAGGGGATACATCGGCCAATTGCTCCATGTTGTCCAGCACCAGCAACAAATTTCTATCGCGCATGTGACCAGCCAGTTGGGCGAGTTCCTGTTCCAACGCCGGACGGGCATCTGTGACGGGGCGAAAAGTTAGGGACAGGGCGTCGGCCAGGACGCTCACAAGCTGCTCGGCCGAACTACTTGTCGTCAGAGATACCCATACGCTCTCATGGGGATAGGTGGCGGCGAATTCCCGTGCCAAGCGGGTCTTGCCAATTCCCCCAGGGCCCACCAGCGTCACCAAGCGACATTCCGGTTGGGCCAAAAGCTCTTTGAGCTGGACCAATTCAGCCTCACGTCCCGCAAAGGGGGTAATAAGGGTGCTATCGGGTGCCCTGGAGGCTATCTCGGGTATCGGGGCTGCGGGCATCGGTTTGACCGGCGGGCGAATGGCCCCGCTGCGAATCTGTTCCAGCAACTCCTTGGTGGCTGCCTCGGGCGCGGCTCTCAACTCGCTCCGCAACCGCGCCGCACAGGATTCATATTGGCGTATGGCGGCGCTGCGCTGCCCTGCCCAAGCATACAAGCGCATCAGGTCGCGGTGCCGGGCTTCGTCCAACGGATCCATCGCCAGCCAGCGCTGTATGCTGGCGATGGCCATGTCCAGGTCACCCTGTGCCGTATACTCCTCGGTCAAGGACGTCAGGACCTCGCCCAATTGCCTTCGCAATACCTCGGCCTGGGACAGTTGCCAGTCATCGAATGCAGGGCTGTCGCGCAGGGTAAAGCCGGCCAAGAAGTCTGCCCGATAGAGGGCCATGGCCTCCTCTAGAAGGCATAATGCCTCACGGCTGCGCCGCGTCTGCCAACGCTTGAGGATCTCCTGGAAGTGTAGCACATCTACCCATCGTTCGACCTCGGACGATATTAGGATCTTCTGGCCTTCCGATTGGATGGCGCCTTGCAAGGCCTTGTTGAGCTCCCATAACGATTGGCGCACATAGGCAAAGGCTTGTTCACCTTCGTAATCCGGCCAAAGCAGTGCGGCGAAGGTGTCTCGCCCAATTTCTGTTGACGCCAGGCTGATGTAGGCCAGCAACGCCCAGGACTTGCGCCGGGCCAGGCGCACAGGGACGCCGTCTAGCTCAGCCTGGGGATAGCCGAACAGCCGTAAAATCAGCCGATGGCAATGCGCTTTGTTCATAAACCTATTATAACATGCAACTGGATTACTCAACATATCGTCGCCGCCAGCTCTCCAATTTCTTCATCTTAAAAAGGTTGTTTTTTCTTGACATAGAACAAATGTTCTGTTATACTGGTTTAGAATATTTGTTCTATAACGTGTCTGCTGAGGATCCAAACATCAAAAGCGCCGGTCTGGCGTCGACTCAAGTATAACGAGAACTTTTGAGACGCTCTTCGAGACGATGCGGATACGCCGTCGTGGTAAGCTGAGTGCAGATAGAGGATCTGGTTACAAGCAAAACGACGATCGTATTCATGGGGAGGGAATCGGATCAGGCAGGTACGTATGGCTACGATGCCTGTCTGACCGTAGGCCCCAACATCCATTGCCAACCGGGCGAGCGTGTGCAGAAAGAGTTCGAAGGCGGCCTGTACGCTGTGACCCGCTGTCGACCGGAGGACGTCGTCGATACTTGGCATCGGCTTCATGAGTGGGTAACGCGCTCTCCCTATCATATGGGTGAGCACTAGTGGCTCGAGGAGCACCTCACATTGGAGGTGGGATGGCCGAACGCTTTGTTGGATCTGTACTACCCCATTGTCGGGGATCAGGGGCAAAGCGAGGGCTCGGAGAGCTAGGCGCTATCTGTGTGGATTTGGGCATCGCGTTGTGCGTGCTCATGGGAGAAGTAGGAGGAACGATCATGTTTCCAGGATGCACTGAATTAGACATGCGCGCTCGGCAGCAGGATCTGTTGCGCGAGGCCGGGTACGATCCCGAATTGCATCGAGCGGGTGGGCGGTGGGTTTTCGAGCCGGCCATGGGGTTGGGGCTATGGGTGATCGCCTACGCCCAGAGTGTCCTGATCGCCCTGGTGGGGCTCATCCCCTGAGGCCATGCTGCGCTGTACGAACTGCCCGGCCCCGTAAACTAAGGTGAGCAATGCAGCTCCGAGGGCACTGTGAAAGCGCTAGATTAGGATAACAGGTTGGCCGATGAATGTGTATCTCCATCGGCCAACCTGCATTTTCGGCCATGTCCCCAAGGGGTTGAGTTCCAGCGTCGAATTGTGTATCCTCTCAACCAACGGTCCGAGCTTCCCGAAAGGAATCCAGCATGGCAGAACTCACCCGACCCAATATTCTTTTCTTCTTTACCGATGACCAGCGCTTTGACACCATTCATGCGCTGGGCAACGAGGCGATCCACACCCCGCATATCGATCGCCTCGTTCGACAAGGCACGGCTTTTACCTTTGCCCATATCATGGGCGGCACCTCGCCCGCAGTGTGCATGCCCTCGCGGGCCATGTTGCACACCGGCCGACAACTTTTTGCCCTGCAGGGCGCCGGGGAGGCGATCCCCAATGAGCACGTGCTCTTGGGGGAGCATTTGCAGCGTTTCGGCTATCGGACATGGGGCGCGGGCAAATGGCACAACGGCCCGGCCTCTTATGCGCGGAGCTTTTCTGACGGCGCCGAGATCTTTTTCGGCGGCATGGACGATCACTGGAACGTGCCGGCCTGCGATTTCGACCCCACGGGCCGCTATGATAAGGCATCTCCGGTGGTGCTGAACCCCAAAGCCACCAATCAGGTCACCTATCGTCTGTGCGATCATATTCGCCCGGGCAAACACTCTAGCGAGCTTTTCGCCGAGGCGGCTATCGAGTTTCTGCGGCGCTATGACGACGAGGCGCCCTTTTTCATGTACCTTTCCTTCATGGCACCCCATGATCCGCGCACCATGCCGCGCGAATTTCTGGCGATGTACGATCCGGAAACTGTGGAGTTGCCACCCAATTTCACCGGCGGCCATCCCTTTGACAACGGCGAGCTCAAGGTGAGAGATGAGCTGTTAGAAGAGTTCCCGCGCACCGCGCCGGCCATCCGTCGCCATCTGGCCGAATACTATGCCATGATCAGCCACCTCGACGCCCAAATCGGCCGCGTCATGGAGGCGCTGGAGGCGACAGGCCATGCGGCGAATACCCTCGTTGTCCTGGCCGGCGACAACGGCCTGGCCCTGGGGCAGCATGGACTCATGGGCAAACAGAACTTGTACGATCACTCGTTGCGCGTACCCTTGATCATGGCCGGGCCGGGCGTACCCCAAGGGATGCGTAGCGATGCGCTCTGTTACCTGCATGATGTCATGCCCACGTTGTGCGATCTGGTTGGCGTGCCGATCCCCGAGACGGTGCAGGGCCGTAGCCTGGTGCCGGCCATGCGCCAAGGAGCCACCATTCGCGACACCATGTATTTTGCCTACAAGGAATATCAGCGTGCGGTGCGCGATCGCCGTTACAAGCTGATTGAGTACGTGGTCGATGGTCGACGCACCACACAGCTCTTTGACATCGAACACGATCCCTGGGAACAGCACAATCTGGCCCATGAGCCGGGAATGAGCGAGCATCTACATCGCCTGCGCCGCGATTTGATCCGCTGGCGAGACGAAACCGAGGACAGGGCCACCGATTGGGGGCTTTGCTTCTGGTCGGGATATGCGGAATAGCTGGTCGGTTGCCTGGCACTTAGGCCATCTGCGGGCCGATGCCAGGCAACTCTAAGCTCCTAAAAGCTCGCCGTGCTGCCAACGAAGGAGAATGTTGCGCCCGAACTGATCATCGTCGCGACGCGGATAGTCACGGCGAAAATGGCTACCGCGGCTTTCTTGGCGCAAGAGGGCGGCCTTGGCCATGAGTTGGGCGGTAAGCAGCGAGTTTTCGACCTCTAGTACACGACGCATGGCCATTGGCCGGCCGGTATATGTTTGGGGCAAGCGCTCATGCTGTAACTCCTCGGTCTGCTGTAACAGCATCGCAAGTCCTTCGGCATCGCGCACGACCATAAGATGACGGCTGGTCTCTGTTTGTAGGGCTCTCAAGACGTTTTCGACATTTTCCTGCCCGCGACCCAAACGCGCCAGGCGTCCGCCGAGCGTCTCGGCGGCTTGTTGTCGAAGGTCGTGGCGGGCGGCGTTTTTGGCAAACTCGGCGGCATAGCGGCCGGCCCGTGCGCCGAACACTTGACAGTTGGTGACCATGCCGCCGCCCAGGCGATCGGCGCCGTGCGGACCGGCGGCCACCTCGCCCGCGGCGTAGAGGCCGGGTACCGTAGAAGCCCCTCTTTCGTCGATGATCACCCCGCCGTTGATGGCGTGCGCCGTGTTTTTGACCGAAACCGGGCGCTCGGGCAACATGGGCTTTCTGGCATAGTCCTCAGGAATATGGTTGGGGCGAGAGGGGATAAAACCATCGAGGTTCACCATACTGAAATCGACCCATAGCGCCCCTTCGGGCGAGCCCCGACCGGCCAGCACCTCGCTGGCGATGGCGATGTCCAGCCACCCTGATGCATCGC
>JACIWY010000285.1 GCA_014360745.1 Chloroflexota bacterium | reverse complement strand
CCCCAGCCACATTGTGGGCACGGTGGAGGCGTTGCTCTCCATCGCCGCTACCTGGGAGGCCGAAGAACGATCACTGACATCTTATCGGCCTCGTGTGCTTACCACCGTCGTAGTGGGGGAATATGATCGCTGGGTGACCGTTGAAGGGGCGCGGGCGCTGGCTGCCGTGTGGGGAGCGCAGTTCAACGTGATCCCTAAAGCAGGCCATTGGCCTCAGCTTGAGCAGCCCGGGCCGATCAATCGCCTCCTTTCTGACCTGGCCCAGTCGCGCTCCTAGTTTTCTTGCGGCCTCTTCTTGGGCGTGCTATAATGACTCATGTTGAATATAGCCTCCCCGGTATCCGCAAGGCCGACGTATAGTGGATAGGCGGGGGATTTTATGGAGGCCCTCTTTGAAGATCTATTTAAACATCGTGCAGATCGTTGTGGCCATCGCGCTGATCGCGCTTACCGTGATGCAAAGCCGCACGGCGGGCTTGGGTAGAATGTTCGGTGGTGACAGCTCCGTCTATCGGACACGCCGGGGCGTTGAAAAGACCATGTTTAACGTGACCATCATCATGGCCGTGATGTTCTTTGTCATCGCGTTGCTGAACGTGCTGGTGCAATCCTAAGGATTCCAGCATGGGGGCCATCCGGCTTCAGGTCGCCATTGCTATTTTGGCCATCGCCCTGTTGATTGCCGTCATGGGCTACCTGGCCTTTCAAGTGACCACGGTCATCGTTCCCGCCGTTGGAGGGACGTATATCGAGGGCGTGGTCGGCAATCCTCGGACGATCAACCCCGTCTTGTGTCATACCAACCCTGTGGATCAAGACCTGTGTGCGTTGCTCTTCACCGGGCTCACGCGGGCTAACGAAAAGGGGGAGATCGTGCCCGACTTGGCCGAGCGTTGGGACATCTCGGATAATGGCACGGCATACACCTTTTACCTACGTCCCGATGTCCTCTGGCATGACGGCGCTCCCTTTACGGCAGACGATGTGGTGTTCACCGTCAATACGATGCAAAACCCAGGCTTTCAGGGGGTGCCTTACCTGAGCGAGCTATGGCGAACGGTGGTGGTAGAGCGTGTCGATACCTACACCGTGCGTTTTATCCTGCGCGAACCGTTCGCGCCCTTTTTAGATTATACGACGGTGGGTATCTTGCCCGTTCATATTCTAGGCAGCACGCCGGTGGAAGCGCTGGCCGAGAGCCAATTCAGCGCTGTGCCCGTGGGCACAGGGCCTCTCCAAGTGGCCGAGGTGAGCGCAAGGCGTATCTTGTTGGTGGCTAACCCTCATTTTTATCGTTCGCAACCCTATATCGAACGGGTGGAATTCCGTTTTTACCCCGATGAAGCGGCCGTTTTTGCCGCTCGAAGCCGGGGCGAGGTGGATGGCATCGCCCACGTTTTGCCTGAATATCTGCGCCAGGTGGGTCAGGATGATGGCCTGACCCTCTACTCGGCGCCGCTCTCGGGCTATAACTTGGTTTATCTCAACCTGGATCGGGGTATCTTCCAAGATCGGGCTGTGCGTCAGGCCATGCTATGGGCCTTGGATCGCGAAAAGCTAGTCGATGAGATCCTCGATGGTCAGGGGGTGGTGTTGCACAGCCCAATATTGCCCCACTCTTGGGCGTATGACCCTGATGTGCCCAAATACGGCTATGATCTGCGCAAAGCCAAGACCGTGCTGGAGGAAGCCGGTTGGTTCGATGACGACGGCGATGGCGTGCGCGAGCGCGGCCCGCTCAAGCTAGAGTTCACCCTGGTCACCAATGAAGACGATCCGTTGCGGGTGCGTTTGATCTATGCCATTAGCGAGCAATGGGCTGCGGCCGGCATCCATGCCATTCCTCAGACGGTAAGCTGGGAGAAGTTGGTCGGCCAGATGCTGCGTCTGCGGCGCTATGACGCCGCCCTGGGCAGTTGGCAGAATCTGCCGCCCGATCCGGATCTTTACCCTTATTGGCATTCCAGCCAGGTGAGCGAAGATGGGCTGAACTTTGCTAACTATATGAGCGAACAGGCCGATCGTTTACTGGAGGATGGGCGTTCTACACATCATCGGGAGGAGCGTATCGAGCTGTATCGGCGCTTTCAAGAATTATTCGCCCAAGATGTCCCCTCTATTTTGCTGTATCAGCCGGTGTACAACTATGCAGTAGAGAGCGAGGTGCGAGGGATCCAGGTTGGTCCGATGATCGACTCGAGCGATCGTTTTCGCACCTTTTCGGGTTGGTATATCGCCACGCAGCGCATGCTCTACAGCGAGGCTCGCCAGAAGGGGCTTATGCGGCCGCGTTGATTTTGACAACTGGGCAGCATAATGCTATAGTGCCTTTTGCCTCTGGTTTGCCGAGGTGGCGGAATTGGCAGACGCGCCACGTTCAGGGCGTGGTGGGTATTAGACCCATGTGGGTTCGAGTCCCACCCTCGGCATCGCAGACCCCAGCGCATAAGGCTGGGGTTTTCTATTTCACCTCGGGCCAGATCTCGTGGAGGCCGCATTATGGCCCAGATCCCTCATACGTTGGATATTCGCATTGTACGCAGTGCACGACGAAAAAAGACGGTCAGTGCCAAGCTGCTCAATTGGTATACGCTCGAAGTGCGCGCCCCGGCGGATATTCCTGAGGAGGAGCTGGAGCGCATTGTGCGCGATCTGGAGCAGCGCACCCTGGAGCGGATCAAGCGGCATCGCCACTTTGCCTCCGATGAGGACCTGGATCGGCGAGCGCAGCGCCTCAACAAAGAGTTGTTCAACGGCGTGCTGCGTTGGCGCAGCATCCGTTTTGTGAGCAATCAGCGTGCTCGTTTTGGCAGTTGCTCCCCCGGTCGAGGCACGATCCGCCTTTCCAATCGGTTGTTGGGCGTGCCCGACTTTGTTCTCGATTACGTCATCGTCCACGAGCTGGCCCATCTCCTCGAACCCAATCATTCCAAAGCTTTTTGGGATCTGGTCTCTCGCTACGAACTGACCGAACGGGCTCGCGGTTATCTGATGGCTCTGGGGCTAGAAGAAGATACGTTGAATGGGGGGTAGGCAGAGTATCAGAGAGTGCCGGACATTTTAAGTGCCAGGGTTTGTCGCTATTTCCGACAGGAGGAGGATATGAGGCAGGAAACAGACTCTTTGGGCCCGGTGTATGTTCCTGATGATGCCTTGTGGGGCGCTCAGACCCAGCGCGCCATAGAAAATTTCTCCATCAGTGGGCTCAAGCAGTCGCCGGCGTTCATCCGCAACAGCGCTTTGGTCAAACGCGCCGCCGCCGAGGTAAATATGGCCCTTGGCCAACTTGATGAGGAACGCGGCCGGGCTATCGTTCGGGCAGCCGCCGAGATCATGGAGGGGCGTTGGCATGAACAGTTCGTTGTCGATCCCTTCCAGGCCGGGGCGGGGACGTCGCACAATATGAATGTCAACGAAGTCATTGCCAACCGCGCCAACGAGTTGTTGGGCGGCAGGCGCGGTGTGTACAAGCCGGTACACCCTAATGACCATGTGAACATGGCGCAATCCACCAACGATGTCATCCCCACTATTCTACGCGTTACCGCGGCCGAGTTGGGCGCCAAGTTGTTGGAGGCCGTGGCCGAGCTGGTTGCGGCGTTGGAGGATAAAGCGAGGGCGTTTGACGGCATCCTCAAGCCGGGCCGCACCCATTTGCAAGATGCGGTGCCCGTGCGGTTGGGGCAGGAATTCGGCGCTTATGCCCATGCGGTGCGCCGAGATGGCGAACGCATTGCGCGGGCATTGGAAGGAGTCAAGGAGCTGGGCATCGGCGGGACGGCCACCGGCACCGGCCTCAACGCGCATCCCGATTATCACTTGGCCATGGTGGCCAAGATCTCGGAGTTGACCGGCGTGACCTTTCGCAGTTCAGGCAATTTGTTTGCCTCGATGCAAAGCGCGGCCGATTTTGCCGATCTCTCGGCTACGTTACGCACCCTGGCTCTGACATTGACGCGCATCGCCAACGATTTGCGCTTGATGAGTTCTGGGCCGACGACAGGGTTAGGCGAGATTCGTCTACCGGCCGTGCAGCCTGGTTCTTCGATCATGCCCGGCAAGGTCAACCCGGTGATGGCCGAGATGCTGAACATGGTCTGTTACCACGTCATCGGTAACGACCAAACGGTCGCGTTGTGTGTTCAAGCGGGACAGTTCGAGTTGAACGTCATGACGCCTATCTTGGCGTACAATTTGATCCAATCGCTCGAGGTGTTTACCAACGGCATACGGGCTTTTACCTCGCGTTGTGTGCTCGGCATCGAAGCCAATGCCGAGCGTTGTCGCGAGTTGGCGGAAAAGAGCATGGGGCTGGCCACGGCGTTGAACCCCTACATCGGTTACTCGGCGGCGTCCAAGGTAGCCCAGGAGGCTCAAGCGCGAGGGGTCTCGCTGCGGCAGGTCGTCCTGGAACATGGCTTGCTCTCGGCCGAGCAGCTAGACGCCATCCTGGACCCCTTCAAGATGACTGAGCCCGGCATCCCTGGCCGGGAGGGCTTGAGCCCCCACAGCGTATGATGCCGGGCACTTGGCCGCTACGATGTGCCTTGGGCACGCCAGTCGGCCACCAGCGCCTGTAGACGCTTGGGCAGGTGTGGCCGCTCGTAAGGCACGGGGCAGATGCGCACACAGTCGCCGCGAATGGGCGCGGTGGGCTGACGGTCTCGCCGGCTATTGCACAGAGTCGGGTCGGTCTTGGCCGGCGTGTCGATAAAGATGCGCTGGCGATCTACTACTTCTACCGAGCGATAATCTTTGGCCTGTGGGTCGTCACGCATGGTGATGGCATCCATAAGGCACGCTTTGAGGCATAGCTTGCAGTTGTCGCGCAAGCAGATCGGCTCGCTGATCAGCGGGTCGGCCACCAGTGGTGCGTCGGTGATGATCGAATTAAATCGTTGTCGCGGGCCGAACTGAGGCGTGAGCACGACGTTGTTGTAGCCAAACTCGCCCAATCCGGCACGAGTAGCCGCGTGGCGATGAGAGAAGGGCCCAAAGCTGTAGCGAAAGGGAGAGTACATTGCGGCCCATTTACGCGAAGGCCCCTGCCAGATTTCTCGTTCGCTCATCCCGCCGGGCATCTGCGGATGGATGCCGGTGGTGGGAAAGATCATAGCCTGATATCCCTGGGCGAGTAGATATTGGCCTACGATCTGGCCGATGAATTCGAGGAAATAATCCTGCACACGATGCCCGACGGTGTTGTAGAGCACCTCTAGATAAGGGTATTTGATATCGGGCGGTACCATCTCC
>JACIWY010000284.1 GCA_014360745.1 Chloroflexota bacterium | reverse complement strand
TGGCCATTTGCAGAGAGCACGGAGGCCGTGTGTTAACCCTGAACGTCACCAAATCCAACGCCAGAGCGATGAACCTTTACGAAGGGCTGGGGTTTGAGGTCGAAGAGGACAACGGCCCCCGTCAAAAAATGCGTTTAGAGATAGATGCCGAATAGAAACCTTATAGCTAGTGCCGACTGTGGCTGAACACGGATGCCAGAGCGGCGAGTGTTTGAGACGGTGTGGTAAAGGCATTGGTAGGTTTTGCCGTGTGCGGCCTGGCGAGAGGGATCCGGGGCTGCCTAGTCTGAACAAAGGAAGAGGCTCATGAGGAGACGGATGATCTATCGGCAAAGGCTTGGCGTTGTCATGGTGGTGGCGCTACTGGCCATGTTGTTGGCCCCTATGGCGGCACAGGCGGATGTTGCCTGGCCGGCGTTCGTAGCCCAAATTCGCGGCGCAAGCGGGGCGGTCATGGGCTCGGCCACCATCTCTTTCGACATGTTCGGTCAGGCGATCATCGACGTGCAGGTGAGCGGCTTTAACCCGGTCGGCGGCGATCACCGCCTGGCCATCACCGACGTGGGTTTTTGCTGCCCACCGAGCTTCCACTGCGGTGGGAACGAGATCGTGGTGCTGCCCAACATCCAGTTCTATCCTGACGGCAGCGCCAACTATCATGTGGTGACCACCGCCCTGCAACCCGGCCATTTGAACGGCGTGAACGGCAGCACGATCGTCATCCATGCCGATGTGGCTCCCTATAGCGCCATCATCGGTTGTGGAGTGATCGTGCCCTCGGGCGGCTTCCCCGTGCCCCCTCCGGGCCCGGTGTATCCCTGCCCTGTGCCTCCCTATCCGGTCCCGCCTTACCCGACGCCGCCCCCTTCGTACCAAACGGCCCAGGTCAACGCGCCGGCGGGGCTCAAGCTGCGCACCGAGCCCAAGTTGGCAGCGCCTGTGATCCTCACCCTTTTTCATGGGGAGTATGTGACCCTGCTGTCGGCGCCCTTCTTTAACGACGGCCTTTCCTGGACCTTTGTCCAGGTCTGCCGCGGCACTCAGTGTTGGAACGGTTATGCGGCCTCCGCCTATCTGAGCACAGGGGGCGTGGCGCCGCCGCCAACCGGGATGCGTATGAAGGTCGTGGCCTCGGCGGGGTTGCGGCTGCGGTCCGGCCCGGGCACCGGCTATGCCATCAAGCGCATCGTGCCCTTTGGGACGATCCTGCAGACTACTGGTGTCGAGCAGACGGGCAGCGGCTTGGTTTGGGTGCAGGTGCAGATCGACGGCATCTATCTCTGGGCAGCCAAGAACTACTTGCAAGCGGTCTAGCGCCCAGCGGGCGACGTGATCCCACCCCGAAATAATGGACTAGCTGGCTGGCACTTGCTATACCCAACGCCAAGTGCCAGCCAGTTGGGGTACCTCAGGCGGGGTGGGCTTGGCCCTCGTCACCCAACTCTACGACGACCTCATAAGGGCCGAATTGCACGCGATCCCCAGGACGCAACTTTCGGCTGCGGTGTGTTTCCACCTCGCCGTTTACCCTGACTTCGCCACCTTGGATCAGATGTTTGGCTTGCCCGCCCGAGCGCGCCAAGCCCACAAGTTTCATGAATTGGTCCAGGCGGATGGTGGGTTGTTCGGTCATATTCCCCTCACTCCCCCTGCCTCCTCCGATACTGCAACGCCTCGGCCAAGTGCGGCGCCGCAATCTCTTCCGCCCCCGCCAGATCGGCGATCGTCCGCGCCAGTTTGAGCACGCGATGATACGCCCGCGCGCTCAGCCCCATCTGCATCATCGCCGCCTTGATCAGCGAGCGCCCCGCCGTGTCCAGCTTGCAGAACCGCCGCACCTCCGCCGGCCCCATATCGGCGTTGCAGTAGAGCGGCGTGCCCTCCAGCCGCGCCCGCTGCCGCTCACGCGCCGCCTCCACCCGCGCACGCACCGCCGAGGAAGGCTCGGCCAGCGCCTCGCCGGTGAGCTTTTCGTAATCCACATGGGGCACCTCGACGTGGATGTCGATGCGATCCATAAGCGGGCCGGAAATGCGCTTCTGATAGCTCTCCACCATGCCGCGAGAGCAGGTGCATTCGTGCAGCGGGTCGCCATAGTAGCCGCAGGGGCAGGGATTGCGGGCACCGACGAGGAGGAAGCTGGCCGGGAAGCTCAGCGAGCCCGATGCGCGCGAAATCGTCACCACCTTGTCCTCCAAAGGCTGGCGCAACACCTCGAGCGTGCGCATGCCGAACTCGGGCAGTTCGTCCAAAAAGAGCACGCCTCGATGGGCCAGCGAGACCTCGCCGGGTCGTGGCCAATGCCCGCCGCCCACCAGCCCCGCCTGAGAGATCGTGTGATGTGGAGCGCGGAAGGGGCGCTGGCGCAGGAGCGGCTGGCCCGGCGGAAGCATCCCCGCCACGGAATAGATCTTGGTTACCTCCAATGCCTCATCGATCGTCATCCGCGGCAGGATCGAGGGCAAAGCGCGGGCCAGGAGCGTCTTGCCCGAGCCCGGTGGCCCCGACATCAACACACAATGCCCGCCCGCCGCCGCGACCTCCAAAGCCCGTTTGACATGTTCCTGGCCCCGAATCTCGGCGAAATCGGTGGCATAAGGGGGTTCGTCCTCGGCTGCCTCGTCGTTTTCCGGCTTGTAGGGTTCGATGGGCAACAGATTGCCCAGGTGCATCACCAATTGCCCCAGTGTCTCCACGGGGATGACGGTCAGATCGGGCACCAGGGCCGCCTCCGGCGCATCCTCGTGAGGCACATAGATGGTGCGTAGCCCCTTCTCACGGGCCACCGAGGCCATGGAAATAATGCCGTTCACATGGCGCACGCTGCCGTCGAGCGATAGCTCGCCGATGAACATGCTATCGCGATAGTCGGCGGGGATCTGATTCGCCCCGGCGAGGATACCCACGGCGATGGGCAAGTCGTAAGCGGGGCCTTCTTTGTGCAGGTCGGCGGGGGCCAGATTGATGGTAACACGCCTTTGGGGAAAAGCGAGATGTGAGTTGTGGATGGCCGAGCGCACCCGCTCCCGAGATTCTTGGATGGCCGCATCGGGCAGGCCGACGATGTCGATCTTGCCCACCAGGCCGGGGTGGACGTCGACCTCGACATCCACCAGCACCCCTTCCAAGCCTACCAAGGCGCAACTTGTAATCTTGGCCAGCATATACTCCTCACTTTGGGATGTCGTAGCGAAGGCAACCCTCGTGATGTCGGCTAGGCCAACTCCTCGCGACCTATATTGGCCAGGAACTCGGCGCGAGTGGTGGCATTGCGACGAAAAGTGCCTAACATGGCGCTGGTGACCATGCGCGCATTCGCTTTTTTGACGCCGCGCATGGCCGCGCACATGTGCAGCCCCTCGACGACGACGGCGACGCCCAGCGGGCGCAAGGTATCGCGCAGGAACTCGGCGATCTGCTGCGTCATGCGCTCCTGAAGCTGCAAACGACGGGCGTACATCTCGACGATGCGTGGAATCTTGCTCAGGCCGATGACGCGGCCATCGGGGAGATAGCCCACATGGCAGCGCCCAAAAAAGGGCAATAGGTGATGCTCGCACAAGCTGTAAAAGTCGATATCGCGGACGATGACCATTTCGTCATACTTGACATCAAAGATGGCATCGTTGATCAGCTTGACGGGATCGACGTGATAACCGGCGGTGAGCTCGCCGTACATACGCGCGACGCGGGCCGGGGTGCGCAACAAGCCGGGCCGATCGGGATCCTCGCCGATATTTTCCAGGATGGTGCGCACGGCCTCCTCGATAGCAGCGGTGCTTTCCTGAACACCGATATCGCTCAGTTCGTCGCGAAAGGTATCATAATCGGAAGGATCCACGGTAAGGATAGGCATAGGCTTTGACTCCTCTGACAGCCCTTAACGGCGGCGATGAATGGCTACGCCCACCGAGCGGGCGAAGCGAACGGCCCCGGGCTTTTCGACGCGGACGTCCACCGCATACACGCGAGAATCTTGAAGACAGAGGGCGGCGATCTCCTCGGCCAGCTTTTCCACCAGGAAGAAGCGCGAGCCTTCGACCAAGGCGCCGACTTGGCGAGCGACTTGAGCATAGTCCACGGCGTCGCGCAGGTCGTCGGAGGTGCCAGCGGGGCGCGTATCGGTATACAACACTAGGTTGATCAGCACATCTTGAGGGCGTTGACGTTCCTCTTCTTTGACGCCGATGATGGTGCGCAAGAGAAGGTCTTGGATAAAGACGCGGTCGCAGGCCATCCCTTCTCTCATGTTACAAGTGCTCCCCGCCGTCGACGAACAGCAATTCGCCGGTGACAAAATCGGCATCGAGCAGATACAAGGCGGCCTTGACCACCTCCTCCAGAGAGCCGGTGCGCTTCAAGGGCACCTGCCGAGCCAGCCTTTGAAAATAAGAGCCGTCATCGCCGGGGGGCGGAAGGATGGCACCCGGAGCGATGGCGTTAACCTGCACATTGGGGCCCAGAGCCTGGGCCAGGCTTTGGGTCATGGTCACCAGCGCGGCCTTGGTCAGGTAATAAGCGACATAGGCGGTGCCGGGTTGCACCGCCCGCCAGTCGGCGATATTGATGATGTGGCCGCGCCGATCGCCGATCTGTCGGGCAAAGGCCTGGCAAAGGAAAAAAGGCGCCTTAAGGTTGATGGCAAAATGGTCGTCCCAGAGCCGCTCGTCGGTCTCTGCCAATGTGCCGCGACGGAAAATGGCCGCCGAGTTGATGAGCACGTCCACCCCGCCCAACGCCTCTACCCCACGTTCGACCAATTGGCCCGCGCGGGCGGCATCGCGCAGATCGGCGCGCACGGCCAACGCACGCCGACCCATCTGGCGGATGCGCTCCACCACCTCTTGCGCCTCGCCTTCGGAGGTATGATAATGCACGAGAACATGGGCGCCGCGTTGGGCCAAGGCCAGGGCCAGGGCGCGGCCAATGCGCACACCGGCTCCGGTGATCAGGGCCACCTTATCGGTCAATTCCATCTCGATACCTTGCTTTCCTCAAAACCGATTCCCGGGGTTGTAATACGAAGAGCTCGTCCGCAGGCCAAATGCCTGCCCTTTTAAGCTCTAGCGAGAAACTCGGTTGCAGATGTTACCCTTTGTAGACATTCGAGTCAACTTGGCTGCTGGCGCGATAAGAAACCCCCGAGCCTGTCGGCTCGGGGGCTGCGCTGCTTGTGCTATGCGGTTGGGCCCGACGGGAGTTATTCCTCCTCGTCCTCTTCCTCTTCGTCTTCCCAATACTCCTCGTCCTCTTCCTCGTCAAAATACTCGTCGTCTTCGCCCAAAG
>JACIWY010000283.1 GCA_014360745.1 Chloroflexota bacterium | reverse complement strand
AGGATCTTGCCCAGCCTACGGGCCGTCTCGACCATCCTCTGCCCCTCAGCCAAGTTCATGGCGATGGGCTTTTCGCACAAGACATGGGCGCCGGCTTCCAAGGCCGCCACCGTCGCCTCCATGTGGGCCACGTTCGGCGTGCATACCGAGACGGCATCCAGCTCTTCGTGCGCAAGCATGTCCTGGTAGCGATCATAGACATGGGGGATGTCGAACTGGGCGGCCACCTGGGCCGCCCTTTCGCGAAGAATGTCGCAAATCGCCACGATCTGCACATCCCCCAGGGCCTTGTAGCCCGGGATGTGCGCCATGCGGGCGATGCCGCCCGCGCCGATGATGCCGATACGCACCGTTTTGGGCATAAAGCGATATAACCTCCGTTATTCGTTTCGAGATGGCGGCATTGTAGCACGGCGACAAGCGGGCGACCAACCCTCTACTCGATGGCTGCCACGGCGTCAAAAGCCGGCTTGAGCGCCCGATAGAGCGAGCGATACACGGGATAATACTCGTTGTAGGTGGCTTGATCCTCCGGATCGGGCTCGGTGCGGTCGACGATGCGGATCGTGGCCTCGCAGGCCGTGGGCACGCTGGCGTACACCCCCGTGCCCACCCCGGCCAACAACGCGGCGCCATACGCTGTGCTGTCGGTGACGTTGATCGTCACCAACTCGGTGCCAAAGACATCGGCCCAGATCTGGCGCCACATCCTGCTGCGCGCGCCTCCGCCCACCGCCCGCACCTGCTGGATGGGGATGGCCAAGTCGCGGAACAGCTCGATCGAATCGCGCAAGCTGTAGGCCACCCCCTCCAACACGGCGCGGGCCATATAGCGCTTGTCGTGGCGCAGCGTGAGGCCGATGAAACAGCCGCGGGCGTTCGGGTCGGCATAGGGGGTGCGCTCGCCGGTGAGATAGGGCAAAAAGATCAGCCCCTCGCAACCGGCGGGGGCCTTGGCCGCCTCGGCGGTGATGATGTCGTAGGGGTCCACGCCGCTCAGCCGAGCGATGTCGCGCTCCGCTTGCCCCAATGTATCGCGGAACCAGCGCAACGACCCCCCCGCCGACAGGGTTACCCCCATGACATGCCACTTGCCCGGCACCGCGTGGCAGAAGGTGTGTAGCCGGCCTTCGGGGTCGCGGCTGGGGGTCTCTGTGTACGCAAAGACCACGCCTGAGGTGCCCAGAGTCACAGAGACCAACCCCGGCTCGACGATGCCGGTGCCCACGGCGCTGGCCGCCTGATCGCCGGCCCCGCCGACGACCGGCGTCCCGGCGCGTAGGCCCGTCAGCTCGGCCACCCCGGCGCCGATCTTGCCCGTGATTTCGACCGATTCATAGCATGGAGGCATCCACTCTTTGGGGATGCCCAACTCCTCCAGCACGACGTCGCTCCAGGTGCGGTTGCCCACGTCGAAAAGTGCCGTGCCCGAAGCGCCCGACACCTCGGTGGCATAGGCGCCGGTGAGCCGATAGCGCACATAATCTTTGGGCAACAACACCTTGGCCGCTCGGGCATAGACCTCCGGCTCGTTCTCGCGCGTCCAGATGATCTTGGGCGCCGTAAAGCCCGGCAACGCAGGGTTTAACGTCAGTTCTAGAAAGCGCTCCCGCCCGATGGTGTTCATGATCCATTCGCATTGCGCCCAACTGCGTTGATCGTTCCACATGATGCACGGGCGCAACACCTTGCCTTGCGCATCGAGCATGACCATGCCGTGCATCTGGCCGGTGAGACCGATGCCGTGAATCTCGTCCGCGCGGATATCCGCATCGCGCAGTACCCGACGGATGGCCTTGATACACGCCTGCCACCAGTCCTCGGGATCCTGTTCGGCCCATTGCGGCCGCGGCGTATACATCGGGTACTCGTAGGTGGCGTTGGCCACAACCCCGCCTGCCTCATTGATGAGCAACGCCTTGGTCCCCGTTGTGCCCACGTCAATGCCGAGAAGATAGGCCATCGTCCTGCCTCCTTTAGCTGAATAAGACACGGATGAACACAGATTAGAAAGAATCGTTGCCCATCTGTGAAACTCTGTGTCCCCCTTGATGTGACGAGCCAACTGCCAAGATGATAATCCGCCAGGCGCTTTTTTCAAGTTTTGCACCGTGGCGCGGGCGCCTGCGCCCATCCGCAGCGTTGACACCAAGGGCTTGCAAGATAGAATAGGGGCAGCGATTTATGGCTGGAGGCAAGCGATGATATTGGTTACTACGGAGGAGATGCGTCGTTTGGAGGCCGCTGCCGACGCGGCCGGCCTGACCTACGACATGATGATGGAGAACGCCGGCCGCGCCGTGGCCGAAACGGTGGAAAGTCACAAGCCGGAAGGGACCATTTTGGTGCTGGTGGGCCCGGGCAACAACGGCGGCGACGGCCTAGTGGCCGCCCGCTATTTGGCCGAATGGGGCTACGAGGTATCCATCTATATCTGGCGCCGTGGCGAAGGCCAGGGGGATCCTAACCTGGCCAGGGCGCAGGAGGCGGGGATAGCGATCACCTGGGCCCGTGACGATCAAGGTTTTTCGCGCCTTCGCGAGTTGGCCGCCCAAGCGGATGTGATCATCGATGCCCTCTTGGGCACCGGCGTTGAAGGCCCCTTGCGCGGCGATTTGCCCGAGTTATTGGGCGCCCTCGACGAGGCGCTGCGTGCCCGCATCGACGCCTCGCTCGTTGCCCCGGCTATCACTGACCTGCGCGACATCCCCGATCCAGACAAGCCGCTCGTTGTCGCCGTAGACCTGCCCTCCGGCCTGAACGCCGACACGGGCCAGATCGACGAGCGCGCCTTACATGCCGACCTGACGGTAACCTTTGCCTATCCCAAACGGGGGCACTATGCCTTCCCAGGCGCCGATTTCGTGGGCACGTTATGGGTCGCCGACATCGGCATCGCCGACGCCCTGGGGGAGAAAGAGCCCTCGGGCGACGTTCAGGTCGTCACCGCCCTCGAGGTCGCGGCCATGCTGCCGGCCCGCCCCATCTCGGCGCACAAGGGGACCTTTGGCAAAGCCATGATCGTGGCTGGCTCGGCGAATTACACCGGGGCACCGTGCCTGGCCGCCGCGGCGGCCTACCGCGTCGGCGCGGGCCTGGTTACCCTGGCGATACCCCAGGCCATCCATAACATCGTCGGCGCTCATATAACCGAGGCGACCTATCTCCTGCTGCCGCACAGCATGGGCGTTTTGGTGCCCGGCGCGGTCGAGGTGTTGGGCGAGGGGTTAAAAGGGTATAGCGCCCTGTTGGTGGGCCCAGGGCTGGGGCGCGAGGCCGAGACCGCCGAGTTCCTCTCGGTGCTGCTCACCGGGCACCGACGCGGAGCGCGCAAAGCGGTGGGCTTTTATCCGTTGCCCGCCCCGGATGCCTTCAAGAAGCCTAATCTCCCCTCTCTGGTGTTAGACGCCGATGCTCTCAATCTGTTGGCCGACATCCCCGAATGGTGGCGACAAGTGCCTGAAGACACGGTGGTGACGCCGCACCCCGGCGAGATGGCCCGCCTGATCGGCCAGGAGGTGGAGCAGGTTAATGCCGATCGGCTGGCTATCGCTCGCGCCAAGGCCAGCGAATGGGGATGCACGGTGGTGCTCAAGGGGGCTTACACCGTCGTCGCCTCGTCCGAGGGCCAGGTGCGGGTCATCCCCTTTGCCACGCCGGCACTGTCCACGGCGGGGACGGGAGATGTGTTGGCGGGGGCGGTGGTGGGTTTGATGACCCAAGGGTTGTCGGGGTTCGATGCGGCGGTATGCGCGGCCTATCTGCACGGCTTGGCCGGCGAGCTGCTCAGCGAAGAGATCGGCCGGGCGGGAACACTGGCCGGCGATCTCCTGCCCCTATTGCCCGAAGCAATCCGCACTTTGCGCCCGATCGAGCCTTCATAGCACGCCCAGGCCGGCGCGCCAGAATGCGGCGGGGCGCTCCGTGCGCCCCGCTTTTCGTCCTTCGTAATCCTAATGCGGGCACGAACCTACAAGCCGAGCATGTTTCAAGCGTCGGGCTGAGCGGTCGAGCCGCCCTGCTCGCCAAGCTCCACGCTGCTCTCGCGACCCTCTAGCTGGGCCAAGAGTTCTTCCTTCTTGCGCTCGGCGGCCTTGCGTCCTTCATCGATGGCTTCTTGGAAGCGGGTCTTTTGGCTCTCGATCAATTCCTGGCTGCGCGCACGCAACTCCTCCGCCCGACGCGTGGCTTCCTGGCTCAATTCCTCGGCCTTACCTTTGAGTTCGATACTTTTTTCCTTCAGTTGGCCGCGCAGCTCCTCGCCCGGCGCGGGTGCAAAGAGAAGGGCCAGAACGGCCCCGAAAAAGGCCCCGAACAAAAACCCGGCAACGAAATCACTTGAACTCTTGGACATGTTTTACCTCCTCATTTATGCTCTCACGGGTCATACAGCCTACATCGCCTCACCGTTCATCGCCGTCCCCTCGCGTGGTGGCCGATCCGCCGTCCGTCGCCTGGCCGACAGCCCGGCCTTTGAGCTGCCGCCTAATATGCAAAAGGTTACGCATGGCTTCCAGGCTACCCTCGGTATAACTGCGTAGCTTGATGAGCGGGCTCACTACGCTCTCGCTGACAAAGGTCGTTGTGGTTTCCACCCTACGCATGGTGCTTTGGGCTGAATTGAGGAGGGGGGTTATTTCGTCACGCAGGAGGACGACGAGCTTGCGAATCTGGATCAGCATAAGAGCCAGCAATACGCCGATGACGATCGACTCGATCGCGAGCAAAACAATGGCTGCATCGCGCACGGCCACAAGCCACATAGATCACTCCTCCTCAGGATGCGGGAAGGCATGGCGCCCCGGTCAATCCGTCATCTTGTTCTTTTTTTATTTTATCATACTTCCAGCCAGCGTACAACAAACATGGCGATCCAACAACTCAGCGTGGCCTCGATCACATGCACCTGCCCCACCATTAGCCAACGCATATGGAGCGCGTCGGCCACGGCCTGCCCAACGGCAAAGCCGGCCAGCCCCACGAACCAATACATCACCAGCTTCACCCAGCCTTTGCCGAACAGCAGGTGGAAAAGAGCAGCCCACAAAGTGGCCATCGTCGAGCCGACGACAAAAAGAGGCGAAGCGAACATGCCCTTAATCCCCCTTGGCACAGATCCGCTCGGAGCCGGCGTGCCCCCGCTGCCGCCAGGTAGCCATATTCCTCAAGATTCGATCCCATTTCTCCTGCGGTTCGGTCTCCCTGGGCCAGGGCTTGAATCCCAGGCGCATGTAGGTGGCTATAGCCGGCAGGCGCCAGGCATTGGTGCCCAGCATGGCCCTGCTAAAGCCCCGCTCTTTGAGCTTGTGC
>JACIWY010000282.1 GCA_014360745.1 Chloroflexota bacterium | reverse complement strand
TTCCTTCCCCCAGGCGGTGCCGGGTGCTTTTGTCATCGACAAAAAGCTCCCCCCCTGCAAAGCGGCCTGCCCGGCCGGCGTCGGCGCGCCGGGATATGTCATCCTCACGGGCCGGCGCAAATTCCTAGAAGCTCTGCAGGTAATCAAGGAGAAGCTACCCTTTCCCTCTATTTGCGGTCGAGTGTGTCACCGCCCCTGCGAAAAAATGTGTGCGCGAACGGAGATAGATGAGCCGGTCGGCATCGCCTATATCAAGCGTTTCATCGGTGACCTCGAGCTCAAAATTCCTGCCCGTCAGATGCCTCCTGTCAAGACGCGGGAGGAAAAGGTGGCCATCGTAGGCGGGGGCCCTGCCGGCCTGACCGCCGCCCATGACCTGGCCATGATGGGGTATCACGTATCGGTTTTTGAAGCTGCCCCCGTGCTCGGCGGGATGATGCGCTTTGGCATCCCCGCTTTTCGTCTTTCCAGGGAGATCCTCGATCGGGAGATCTATGACATCGTCGAGTTGGGGATACGGGTCTGGCGGAATGTGACCATTGGCCGAGACTTGACCCTGGATGATCTGTTTGCCCGCGATTACAAGGCCATCTTTTTGGCCATCGGCGCGCAAAAAGGGCGTGGGCTGGGCATACCCGGTGAGGATCTGCAAGGCGTTATGCAGGCCGTCGACTTTTTGCGCGACATGAACTTGGGTCGAGGGGTCGCCCTCGGTGAGCGGGTCATCGTGGTCGGCGGCGGGAACGCGGCATTGGACACGGCCCGGTCGGCCTTGCGCCTGGGCGCCAAGGAGGTGACCATTCTGTACCGTCGTTCCCGCATAGAGATGCCGGCCGAGCCCAAATGGGAGATCGACGAGACGGAACGAGAGGGCGTCAAACTCATGTATCTGGTTGCCCCCGTGCGTTTCTTGGGCCGCGACGGCAAGCTCACCGAGGTGGAATGCGTGCGTATGGAGTTGGGCGCGCCGGACGAAACCGGCCGCAGGCGGCCCGTCCCTGTTCCGGGCTCCGAGTTTCTCATGCAGGTCGACAACGCCCTGCTGGCCACCGGCCAAATGGTGGATGCTTCTTTCGTCGCGGCGGGCACGGCGCTAGAGATGACGCCTTGGGGCACTTTGCGCGTTGATCCCATCACCCTGGCTACCAACGTGGATGGGGTCTTTGCCGGCGGGGATGCCGTAGTAGGCGGGGGCACGGTGATCGAAGCCATCGCGGCGGGCAAAGAGGCCGCCATCTCTATCGACAGATACATCCGCGGCGAAGACCTGCGCGAAGGGCGCGAAAAGGAACAAGCGGTCTTCAAGCCACCTCTAGAGGGCATCGCGCCCAAGCCCAGGGTGCCCATGCGTTTTCTGCCCATCTCTGAAAGGGTGGACAATTTCCGCGAGGTAGAGCTGGGTTATACCGAAGAGATGGCCGTCGAAGAGGCGCAGCGTTGTCTCAGTTGTGGTGTGTGCACGGAATGCCGCGAGTGCGTGGCCCTTTGTGAAAGGCAAGCCATCGATCACACCATGCGCGATGAACTGCTGACGCTCAACGCGGGCACCATTATCCTGGCTACCGGTTACAACACTTTTGATCCCTCCAGGGCAGCGCAATACGGCTATGGCGTCTATGACAATGTGCTGACCGGCCTGGAGCTCGAAAGGATGGTCCACTCGAGCGGCCCCACGGCGGGAGCGATACGCCTTCGAGATGGAAGGCCCCCCAGGAGCGTTGCCATCTTGCATTGTGTGGGCAGCCGTGATGAGAAGTATAACTCCTATTGCTCTCGCGTTTGCTGTATGTATAGCATGAAGCTGGCCCACCTGATTAGGGAGAATACGGATGCTCAGGTCTATGAAATCTATAAAGACTTGCGCGCCTTTGGCAAAGGGTACGAGGAGTTCTACAACCGGGTGGAAGAAGAAGGGGTAACCTTCATCCATGGCGATGTGGTCGATGTGGTGCGCGAGGATGGCCAGTTGGTGGTCCGTTGCGAGAACGTTTTTGCCGGCCAACCCACGCGCATAGCCGTGGATATGGTGGTGTTGGGCATCGGCATGGAGCCACAGCCAGATGCGGCGGAGGTGGCGGTTCGTTTTGGTATCAGCTGCGGTGAAGACGGCTTTTTCCGCGAGCGACATCCCAAGTTGGCGCCGGTTGATACGGCGTCCGACGGCGTGTTTCTCGCTGGTACCTGTCAGGGGCCCAAAGACATCCCGGACACCGTGGCCCAGGCCGGAGCGGCCGCTGCGGCAGCGCTGGCGATGATGGATCAGGGGCATGTAGCCATCGAGCCCATCGTACCTCAGGTCGCCGAACTACGTTGTGCGGGCTGTGGCCTTTGCGTCGAGATATGCCCCTATCAGGCCATCGAGCTGGTCGAACGGCGTCCCTTCGAACGTAAAGCGCAGGTGAACGAGGTTCTTTGCAAAGGGTGTGGCTTGTGCGCAGCCGCCTGCAGGAGCAAGGCCATCTCTCTGCGCGGTTTTGACGATCGACAGTTGTTGGCCGAGATGGAGGCGCTGCTCATGCCGGTGGGATGATACATCGGCCTCAAGAGATCGAGGCAAAGGGGGACGGTCCATATGAAGGCCAATCACGAACCTCAGATCGTCGGCTTTCTCTGTCGCTGGTGCAGTTATCCAGGTGCTGACCTGGCCGGCAGCAGTCGTCTCAAATATCCGGCCTCCCTCCGTATCGTTCGTGTGCCCTGTTCGGGGCGCGTGGATCCCCTTTTCGTGCTCAAGGCTTTCCAAGAGGGGGCCGATGGTGTCATGGTCTTGGGGTGCCATCCGGGCGACTGTCATTATCAGGAGGGCAACTATCATGCCCGCCGTCGCTATGCCCTGATGCATCGTCTCTTGGAGTATGTGGGCATCGAAAAGGAGCGGCTCTTGGTCGATTGGGTATCTGCCGCCGAGGGAGGACGTTTTGCCCAACTGGCCAGAGAATTCGCAGACCAAGTGACGGCGCTGGGGCCGTGGGGAGGTAGGCAAGTTGATCGCTGAGATCCGGGCAAAAGCGCGAGAGTTGTTGGCGGACAAGCGAATAAGTTGCTTCATCGGCTATGAAGAGGGGACAAGGGGCAAAGCGCGACCCGCCTTTATCTACGATGCCGCGGAAGCAGATCGCCTGATCTGGGATGAACGTTGTACCCATAACTTGGCGGTGTATCTGCACCAGTTCAAACGCCCGACAGGGCGAGAGGCTTCTCCTCCACGAGTGGGTGTGTTGGTCAAGCCTTGCGATTCACGCTCTTTGAACGTCCTTCTGCACGAGGAACAGATCGATCGAGCGATGGTGCACATAGTGGGCGTGACCTGTGAGGGGCTGAGAGAAAATGGCCAACTCTTGGAGCGTTGTCAACGTTGCGAAGAGCGTACCCCTTTGCTTTACGATACACAGATAGGCGAGAAACCCGCAGAGGTGGGGCGCAAAGATTATGCCGATGTGGTGGAGCTGGAGCACATGTCGCCGGCGGAGCGGCTGGCCTTTTGGACGCAGGCGTTCGATCGTTGCATTCGCTGTTACGCCTGTCGCCAAGCTTGCCCGGTGTGTTATTGCCCCGAATGTGTAGCCGAGCAGCTCGCTCCTACGTGGATGAACATCGCCATCGATCTTCCCCAAAAACGGTTTTTCCATGTCATGCGCGCCTATCATCTGGCAGGGCGTTGCTCAGGTTGTAATGCCTGCGAGGAAGCTTGTCCGATGGATATTCCCTTGAGCCTCCTCCATCGCAAGATAGCCAAGGAGGTAGAGGCTCTTTTCGGCTATGTCTCCGGACAGGATGCCGAGACTCCTCCACCTTTGGCCACCTTCCAAAAAGAGGAAAAGCTGCCGCTGTAACGAGGGAGGGCCGGAGATGAAAATAACGACACGAGGGCATTTGCAGGGCTGGTTGGACGGGCTGGCCAAACGTTTCACCCTTATCGCGCCCACGACTGTAGAGGAGCAGATCCTTTATAGGCCCCTGGGCGACAGCTCGGCGATCGCCTGGGATTTTGCCAAGACCGACCTCTCGGCCAAGGAGTACTTTATACCCTCTACGCAGGTCCTTTTCTCTCTGGCCAAGGAGGGAAAAGGCGTTCGACTGGAGGAACCTCCTTTGGAAGGGGAGCGGATCCTTTTTGGCCTGCGCCCTTGCGACGCCAGGGCGCTTCGTGTCTTGGACGCCCTCTTTTTGAATAAAGAGCCGGTTGATCCTTATTACGCCCAGCGGCGGGAAAAGACGATCTTGATCGGCTTGGCCTGCCGCGAGATGGGCGAGGAGTGTTTCTGCACCAGCCTGGGTTTATCGCCCGACGAGGCGAGCGATGTCGACCTGATGCTCACCGAAACAGAGGAAGGCTACGCCGTCGAAGCGGTGAGCCGAAGGGGGCGCGAGATCTTGGGCGATCTGTCATTAAAAGAGGTGGAAGGAACCCCGCCCAAGCCTTTTGTCCGCGAGGGCAGAATCTCGCCCTTGGGGGCAGAGGCCTGGCCCCAACACTTTACCCGCGCCTATTGGGCCCGTCTGAGCGATCGCTGTCTGAGCTGTCGCCTTTGTACATATGTTTGCCCCACGTGTCGTTGTTTCGACGTGCGCGACGAAGGGAGCTGGGAGGAGGGGATCGAACGGCTGAGCGCCTGGGATAGCTGCATGGCCGAGGGATACCGGCGCATCGCGGGGGGATACAACCCTCGCCCTACCAAGATGGAGCGCCTTCGCAATCGATTTTATTGCAAGTTCTGTTACTATCCGCAGGATTTCGGCCCTGTCGCCTGTGTGGGTTGTGGCCGTTGTATTGCCAAGTGTCCGGTGAATGTGGATGTAGTAGAAGTGTTGCAAGAGATGGCTACCTGGTGAGGGCAAAGAAATTCGCTTGTTCCGGTGTACCAAAAGGAAGGGAGGGAGAACCTTGGCAGATAATCCCTATCGTCCTTATATGGGAACTCTGGTAAACGTTCGAGACTTGGCTACGGATATCAAGCTGTTCCAAGTGCAGCTCGAGGATCGACGGGAGAGTGAGCGATTCACTTATCGCCCTGGCCAGTTCGCCTTTGTCTCCGCTTTTGGCGTGGGGGAAGCGCCTTTCTGCCTAACCTCCACACCGCGCCGCGGGCGAACGCTCGAGTTTGCCGTGAATAAGGTGGGCACGGTTACCGAGGCCCTGCACCGGCTCGGAGAGGGCGACTTGGTGGGGGTGCGTGGCCCCTTTGGCAACTGGTTCCCCCTGGAAGAGATGAAGGGCAAAAATATCATCCTTCTAGGAGGGGGTATAGGGGGCGCCCCTTTGCGCCCGATCATTCACAGCGTGCTCGATAACCGTGCCGACTATGGCAAACTGACCATCCTATGGGCGGCTCGCTCC
>JACIWY010000281.1 GCA_014360745.1 Chloroflexota bacterium | reverse complement strand
GTTATCGCTCCGAGGATAACGGCTATCTCTTGCTGTTGGGTATTTCCTCACTCTTTGTCGGCAGCATCGACTTGATCCATGTGCTGGCCTACAAGGGCATGGGTATTTTCCCAGGGTACGACGCCAATTTGCCCACGCAGCTCTGGATCGCGGCGCGCTATCTGCAAAGCCTATCGTTGTTGGGCGCCTCGGCGCTCATCTATGCAGCCCCTCGGACGCGCCTTCAGCGCCGGTACGCCCCTCATGCTGTTTTTGTCGGCTATATGCTGCTCACCGCCTTGGTGCTCATCGCCTGCTTTCGGCGCTTTTTCCCCGATTGGTACATCGAGGGCGTAGGTCTGACGCCCTTCAAGCGCATCAGCGAGTACGTGATCTTGGCGGTCTTGGTGGCGTCGATGCTTCTGCTATGGGGCAAGCGTGCACTTTTTACCCAAGAGGTATTGCACTGGCTCATGGCGTTCTTTATCGCGACGATTTTCGCCGAGCTCGCTTTTGCGTTTTATATTAGTGTCTATAGTCTTTCTAATATGATCGGCCATCTTTTCAAGGCAGTGGCCTTTTACGGCCTCTATCGAGCCATCGTCTTTACCGGCATCGTGCGGCCCCAGACACTACTTTTCAGGGCTTTGCAAGCGAGTGAAGAGCTGTATCGACTGCTCGTCGAAAGCGCGGCGGACACCATCCACATCAAGGATCGCCAGATGCGCTATCGGCTCGTCAACTCGCAACTTGCCCGGCATCTGGGCTTGAGCAAGGAGCAAATCCTGGGCAAAACGGCTCTGGAGCTGTACCCCGAGCCGCTTGCGCGCCGGATCATGGCGGACGATGAGCGTGTCCTCACGACCGGCGAGGCGCTAGAGGTGGAGGAAGAGCTGCCTTGGGTAGAGGGCCCCAGGATAATGTTGACGCGCAAGGTGCCGCTGCGCAACGTAGAAGGTGAGGTCGTCGGCATCGTCACTATTTCCCGGGATATTACCGAGCGCAAGCGCGCGGAGGAGGAACGAGAGAGGTTGCGAACGCAGTTGGCCCAGGCGCAAAAGATGCAAGCGGTGGGGCAACTGGCCGGCGGCGTAGCCCACGATTTCAACAATATGCTCACCGTGATCAACGGCTATGCCCAGATGGTGCTGGGTGCGCTCACCCCCGCCGACCCGCTTTACGCTATGCTGGAGGAGGTCCTAAAGGCCGGTCAACGCTCCGCAGACCTGGTGCGCCAGCTCCTCGCCTTTGCCCGCCAGCAAATGATCTTTCCCCGCGTGCTCGACCTGAACGAGGCAGTGGAGGGTATGCTCAAGATGCTCAGGCGGTTGATCGGCGAGAACATCGACCTCAGATGGAGCCCCGCCGCCGAGCTCTGGCCGGTCGAAATGGATCCTTCGCAGATCGACCAGATCTTGGCCAACTTGTGCCTCAACGCCCGTGACGCTATCGAGGGCAACGGCCAGGTGAGCATCGAGACGGGCAACGTCGTCTTGGATG
Source organism: Chloroflexota bacterium (assembly GCA_014360745.1). Classification (GTDB taxonomy): domain Bacteria; phylum Chloroflexota; class Anaerolineae; order UBA1429; family UBA1429; genus JACIWY01. The sequence continues at coordinate 3,870 of JACIWY010000281.1, read as the reverse complement.
CCGTCGCGTGCGCCGGCCATGCCGAGGCCGTGCCCGGGGAATATGTCCTGTTAGTCGTCAGCGACGACGGCTGCGGCATGGACAAGGAAACGTTGGCCAGGATCTTTGAGCCCTTTTTCACCACCAAGGAGGTCGGCCGGGGCACCGGCCTGGGGCTGGCTACGGTGTATGGCATCGTCAAACAGAGCGGCGGGTTCATCGATGTCTACAGCGAGCCGGGTCGCGGGACGACCTTCAAGATCTATTTGCCTCGCTATGTTGGCCTGCTGGAGGAAAAGCCGGCCGCCGATGCGGACGAAGGCGCACGCGGCAATGGCGAGCTGGTCCTCATGGTGGAGGATGATCCGGCGGTCTTGGCGGTGGGCAAGCAGATGCTGGAAAGCGTGGGATACGCCGTGCTGGCAGCCGGATCGCCGGGCGAGGCCCTCCGGCTGGCTGCGGAACACGCCGGCCAGATCCGATTGTTGATCAGCGACGTCATTATGCCGGAGATGAACGGCCGAGACCTGGCCGAAAGGCTGCGAGAGAGCCACCCGGAGATCCGATGCCTGTTCATGTCCGGCTACACGGCCGATGTGATCGCGCCCCAAGGAATACCGGATGAAGGCGTGCACCTCATCCAAAAGCCCTTTTCGATGGCCGGCCTGGCCGCCAAGGTGCAAGAGGTGCTGCGCCACGCGCCGGACATAGAAAACGACATCTAACGTTACGGTGAAACCCATGCATATCCTGAACGAGCGCCAGGAGGCGTTGCTCAAAGACGAGCGTGCGATGCTGAACGAGTTGCGCGCCGTCTTGCTGCGATTCGGCGCGACGGCGGAGGATGACGAGACCCTGGGCCGTTCCATTCGGCAGCTCGACGAACTCTTTATGCTCGTCGTCGTGGGAGAGTTTAACGCTGGCAAGAGCGCCCTGATCAACGCGCTGCTGGGCCAGAGGTTGCTTAAGGAGGGCGTTACTCCCACCACTACGAGGATCAACGTCTTGCGCTATGGGCAGAACGCCGAGCACCAAGTGGTCGACGAGCATCAGCACATCCTCCTCTTTCCCGTCGAGATGTTGTCCGAGATCAGCATCGTGGATACGCCGGGCACCAACGCTATCATCCGCGCGCATGAGGTGATCACCGCACAATTCGTGCCCCGCTCCGACTTGGTGCTTTTTGTTACCTCGGCGGATCGCCCCTTTACCGAGAGCGAGCGCGCCTTCTTGGAGCGCATCCGCGATTGGGGCAAAAAAGTGGTCATTGTGATCAACAAGATCGACATCCTGCAAAATGACCAGGAGCTGCAAGAGATCGAGGCTTTTGTGCTCGAAAGCGCACGCTCTCTATTGGGTATACATCCCCACGTTTTCCCGGTCAGTGCGCGCCTGGCTTTGCGCGCCAAGCAGGGCGAGCCCTCCTATTGGGCGGAGAGCCGCTTTGGGGCGTTGGAACAGTATATCCGCGATACGCTCGATGAAAGCGAGCGCCTGCGCCTCAAGTTGCTGAATCCGCTGGGTGTGGGGACGCATCTGCTGGGCCGTTATCTGGGTGAGGTGGCCTCGCGGCTCGATCTGCTCAAGGCCGACTTGGACATGCTCGCCGACGTGGATGCTCAGTTGGCGCTCTATAAGGAGGATATGCGCCGCGAGTTCGCCTTGCGCTTGTCGGATGCGGAGAAGGTCTTGTTCGAGATGGAGCAGCGCGGCGATGATTACCTGGATGAGACGTTTCGTCCGGCGCGCTTTTTAGATTTGCTGAACAAGGATCGCATCCAAAGGGAGTTTGCCCTGCGCGTGGTGGATAACGCGCCGCAAGAGATCGAGCGAAGGGTGAACGAGCTGATCGACTGGATGGTGAACGCCGATCTGCGCCAGTGGCGGGCGGTGACGGAGCATCTGGCCGAGCGCCGGCGCGCCCATCAGGAGCGCATCGTCGGCGGCGCGATGGTGGACGGCTTCCATTACGATCGCGAACGGCTGATGGAAAGCGTGGGCCGCGAGGCGCAGCGCGTGGTCGAATCGTACGACAAGGCCCAAGAGGCGGAGATTATTGCCGAAGGAGCGCGGTTGGCTGTGGCTGTGTCGGCAGCCGTCGAGGTGGGCGCCATCGGCCTGGGAACGGCCATCACCATCCTGGCCACCACCCTGGCCGCCGATGTGACGGGCGTCGTTCTGGCCGGCTCCGTGGCCATCTTGGGGCTGTTTATTATCCCGGCGCGGCGCCGGCGGGCCAAAGCCGCGCTGGGCGCCAAGGTCTCCGCGTTGCGTGAGTCGCTCCTGCGCGCGTTGCGCACCCATTTCGAACGCGAGATCGAGCGCAGCGTGCAGCGCATCTATGAGGCCGTCGCCCCATATACGCGCTTTGTGCGCGCCGAACACGGTAAGCTGCTCGAAAGGCAGCGCGAGTTGCAGCAGCTCAAAGGCGAGCTCGATCGGTTGCGGGGGCGGGTGATGGAGATCTAGTAGGGGCGAATACCCCTGTTTGCCCTTTTCAGTGCGCGCCTAATAGGGCGGCCCCATGTGTTCCATGATGATCGACAGCTCGCGGTGATCCTGTTCGTCTAGATATTGATCGACCGGCTCGCGCAGGCAGGCCACCTTAAAGATGCCCAGGCGGCGCAGAACCTCTTTGGCTCCTATCAAGCCAAACTGGCGGCGCCAGAAGGAGAGCGGCGTAAAGTGGTCGTATGCGGCTCGCGCGCCCTCTAGGTCTCCGGCCATGTAGAGGTCATAGGCCCGGCTGAGGTCGGCGACGCCCACGCTCCCCGGGATGGCCCCCTGAGCGCCCCGTGCCAGGTCATCGAGCAGATAACTGCCCCCTGAAAGCACCTTGAGCTCCGGGCGCAACCGTTTCATCTCGCTGATGCGATGTCCCGAGTCGGCAGCCTCTTCTTTGGCGTAGCAGACGTTGGCAAACGTTTGGGCGAGGCGCACGATCTGGGCCGGCGCCACCGAGATGCGCGCATCTTGCACCATGACGGGGATCGACACGGCGCGCGCGACGGCGCCATAGTGATAGGTCAGCGAGTCGGCCGAGATGCCGCCAAAGATGGGCGGGGTGAGAAACACAGCCTGAGCGCCGATCTCCTCGGCGTGTCGGCTCAGGTCCACCGCGTCGCTGGTGTTGGTGGCCGATGTGCCGACGATGACCGGCACCCTGCCGCGCGCAAAGGATATCGTGCGTTCGGCAAGCCACTTGCGTTCGGCGATGGTCAGTTTATGACATTCGCTCGCGCCCCCCACGGCGGCCAGGCCGTGGGCGCCGGCGGCGATCAGGTAATCCACAAGACGTTCCAGGTCCTCCGCGTCGATCCGCCCCTCGGCATCGAACGGTGTGTACACAATGGGCAAAATCCCGCGCAGATCGGGCATCGAGTCGTTCATGGGCAACGCCCCCCTTTTTTTTCTTTCGGCTCAGTTGAGCCAAGTTTATAGCTATGTCGATCCAGAGACAAGGCTGCAAGATGGGCGGGGGAAATCGGTCACCGCAGGGCAACGCGGATCAGAATCCGTCGCAATGGTTGGTGCAATTTCAGTTGCCGACAATCGGCACGCCGGAGCAGATTCGCGGCTTAAGCCAAGTTGACGGTTCTGCCTTGGCGGATAGAATGCTTGAACATATGTTTGATCAAATCGAGCAAGTCGTAATGATCCAACTCGAGCGGGTGTCTAAATGGTTCGGGGATTACGGGGCGTTGTATGCCATCGATTTGGATATCGCCCGGGGCGAGTCGGTGGCGCTCATCGGCCCCAACGGCGCGGGCAAGACGACCCTGCTGCGTATCCTGGCCGGGCTCAACAAGCCCAGTGAGGGGAGGGTTCGCGTGGCCGGTTTTGACCTGGCCGAGGCGCCCGAGGCAGCCCGGCGCTCCGTGGGCTTGATAG
>JACIWY010000280.1 GCA_014360745.1 Chloroflexota bacterium | reverse complement strand
GCTGAGCAAATAATCGCCGGCGTGTACGCCTTGTCGCTCCAATATCTGTTCCACGGAACCATCGTCTCGCTGGATTACCGCCGTGGACGCGCCGGCCTGCACCGTTTGATACCCATCGGCCTGGCCCAGACCCATGAGCCGTTGCGTGTCGGTGTTGCCCAAGCTGCGCTGTAGCCGGGTCAGCAGCCGGGCCTTTCCGGCTTCATCGATGTCCGCCGAGACATCGAGTAGGCTGAGTGCCCCGGCCAGAGAGCCCGTCTCGCCCCGAAGCGCGTGGCCGGAGGGCCGAAGGCCCGCGCGGGACGAGTTTACCTTGGCCCGCTCGGCATGCTCTTGGAGTTCGGAGCCTCTGGCAGTTCGATGTTGACCTCTCATTTTTATATAGCACCTCAAAAAGGCGACTTTTCGCGCTATCTTGATAGGGTGATCATTGTTCAGGACGTCTCAGCAGGTGGCGGTTCAAAGTGTATAGCTTTTGCCCAAGCGCCCTTTGGCGGAGGTCACCGCGATTTCAGTCACCCAGCACCGCCCGCCCTTCACCCCTCGGAGTTGGGGATCATGCGCTCAAAATCCAGCCACACCCGCTTGTCCTGGCGGCAATCGTACGCCCGGCATACGTAAGGTCGATGGGCGTGAATGCCACAGCGATGCGTCAGCGGGTCGCAATGCGTGCAGTAACCGTCGGCGCGCCGGCGAATCCAATAGGGCCGCCGGTAATCCCAACGCACGATCCCCTCATCGAGGTCTTGTTCCGTCAAGTAAAAAGAAAAGGTGCAACATTTAGCTTTGCAGAGCGGTAGCCGCTCCGCGCAGTTGATGAGCACGGTGTGCTCGCCGGCGTACTTGTCCTCGCTCTTGGCCAATCTCACCTTGGGCGTGGGCAGCTCGTCGAGTTGCCGCCCTATACAGCTCATCATTTCCTCCAGCTCTTGCTGGTCGATGAGCCCTTTGCTCACTAGCAGTTCGGCCAGGGACCGGGCAAACACGAGGCCCTCGCGGGCGTCATGCTGGGTGATGCTCATCATCACATGGGCAAAACGCAACCCTTGGTCGAGGTCTTTTTGCAGAGAGTCCGGCGTTTGGACGTGTCCCGGCGCATTCCATTGTTCCATCTCAGCCATAGTAGCTATCAGGCCGCTCTGGTGAGCTTGGTGTCCGTTTGACCCCATTTCCTTTCCTCCTCAGAGGCAAAACTCGTCATCGGCTACCAGCCGGCCCAGCTTGTGCAGCTCTCGGCGGGTGGCCCGCAAGAGGTGTTCCATAGTTAGACAGCGCCCGTCGTCCGCAGCCAGATAGGCAGAGGTGACCAGGATGTTGCGTATGCTGCCCCCGGCCAGCTTGAAACGACGGGCTAAAAGTTCGAGATCGACGTCCTGTCCTCGGGGCACGTCGGGCGGGAAGAGCGTGTGCCAAATGCGCAGCCGATCGGCCTCATCGGGGAAGGGGAAATCGACCGCGAATTGCAACCGCCGGGTAAAGGCTTCGTCCAAATTGGCGCGCAAATTAGTGGCCAGGATGGTGATCCCATCGTAGGCCTCCATGCGCTGCAAGAGGTAGCCGACCTCGATGTTGGCGTAACGGTCGTGGGCGTCGCGCACCTCGGAGCGCTTGCCAAAGAGCGCGTCGGCCTCGTCGAAAAAGAGGATGGCGTTGCTAGATTCCGCTTCGACAAAGATGCGCTCCAGGTTCTTTTCCGTCTCGCCGATGTACTTGCTCACTACGGTAGAGAGGTCGATCTTGTACAGATCGAGCCCCAGCTCGCCGGCGATGATTTCGGCGGCCATCGTCTTGCCCGTGCCGGGCGGCCCGGAGAAAAGGGCCGTCACCCCACGACTGGAGACCAGCTTGTGGCCCAAGCCCCAAGCGTCCAGCACTTGGGGGCGACCGCGCACCGTGGCGACGATCTCATGCAACAGGGCCAGTTGGTCCTCGGGCAGGACGATATCCGCCCAGCTATAGCGGGGGGCGATCTTGCGGGCCAGCGCCGAGAGGCGCGGCGCCGAATGGGCCCGCGCGGCGGCGAGGAGATCCTCCGTATTCAAAGAGTTCCCTCGCTGAGCAGCCCGGTCCCAGGCCGTTGCCGCAGCGTCGCGAATCTGGCCGGCGGTGAGCGCAAACTGGTCGGCAACCACTTCAAGGTCGAGCCCCTTGAGCGGCTCGACCTCCGGCTTTGATAGGGTGGTGTCGGGCGCCTGTTGGGCAAGGAAATATCGCCAAAGCGCGTGACGCTGAATAAAGCCAGGCACCTCGAACGGGAGCCATACAAACTCGCGCCTCCGCTCGATCCCTTTGGGTTGCCATGGAGCCTCGCTGGCCAGGATGACCAAGTCGGGGTATGCGCACAGCTCGGCCAACGTAGACGCAGAGGGCGTGCCCTCATGCAAACAAGCGTCCCAACCCTCAAAGTAAGGGATGGCGTTAAGCAACCGCGCATCGCGCAATGCCAGACGCAGAATGCGCCAGATGGGCTGCTCGTTCTCCAGGATGCTGGCCAAGTTTACCCGCAAGAGGGGACGAGCGGTGCGCCTCGCCAGCCAACCCGCCGCCGCGCGCTGCAGGGCATCATCGGGGCCGTGAAATGCCACGAGGGTTCGTCTCACCATGGCCTTTTCCAGAGCCGCGCAGAGATCCGCCTCCAAGGGGGGCATCCCCTCGTCTCCGTCAGGCCATGAGATATGGGCATGGTGGGCGAGATCGCCGCCAGGTCGATAGCAACCCAACAGCCAGGCGACCACCCCCTCATCGGGCACGAGCGTTTGAGCCAATAGAGGAAGGGCATTGCCTTCCACCGGCGACTTGAGCGTGAGGAGGTGGTGTTTGATGAGCGGCGCATCCTCGCCAAAGTGCGATAGGCGCTGCAACCGTTCCAAACCGGCCGGGCAAAGCAAGTCCAGAACCAGGTTGACACCGGGCCACTTGTGGGTTACGTCGTCCTGCAAATAGCCATAGAGGCGTTCGTAACGCAGATCGACACAAGGGGCCAGGGCGATGAGCAAAGCATCGATATCGAACGGCTCCAGATGAAACACGGCGGCCAAATGCTTCAAAGGCACGGTCTTGCCCTGACAGCGGGCCGCCTCGGCAATCGCCTGCGCCTGTTGGCGAGCCTGCTTCTCGGCGAGGGCTAAGGCATTGGCTTCCTGTGGCGGCAATGCGCACGCATGGCCCCAGTGGGCGCCGAGTGGGCGCGAGAGCAAAGCGTCGGCCTGCGCATCGGAGACATATAACCCGCGAAAGGAATCTGCCGGATCCTGCCCAGCGAGCTGCCAGCCTCGCACCTGCCGACGCAAAAGAGCGTCTATGCGCGCCAGCTCTGCCTTAAGGTGTTCCAATGCCAGCTCTGGCCCGGCGATGGCCATGGGCGATCGGGGTGATATATTCTCCTCTACTGTTCCCCTTGTTCGGGGGGGCCTTTCAAAGGTATCAGGTCGTACAGGCTGTGGTGTCATTTGGGCGATGTCCTATTTGCTCAATCTCAGACGTTGTCGCCATGAACGGCGCGGGGGGGAGGTCGCCATTCCCGTCTGTTCCTGAACAAAGCGAATGATTCCCTCCAGATCCTGAAAATGCAGGATCTGGCCGTGGCCCACATGCTCAATGTAGCCTCTCCAAACGAGATCGCGGCTTTGTTCCGGATGATCGGGCTCTTCGTGCCAGATGCGGATGATAAATGAGTACGTCTCGTCGCCCACCAAACTTCCCCCTCGAGAGAGCTCTTTTCAGACATCAGAATACAAGAGCGGTGTCTTGGCGCCGTCGTCAGGAGCAAAGAGGGGCGTCTTTGGGGGAAACAAAAGGCGTCTTTGGGGCAAAATAGGGGATCGTCGGCATCGCGCGCTTATCCGGCCGTCGTTTGATTCGACGCAGGGCGCGCAGGGGAAAGATCAAGCTTGGCCGATACCGGTCAACGCTTCGGAGATGATGTGTTCCAGATGGGCCAACTCCGCTTTGGTTTCGTCGGTCATGGCTTGCAGATGGCGCAGTTTCTCCAGCGCGTGCTCGACGAGGCGATACACGGCTTCCTCTTGTCTGATCCGCTCGGGCAAGAGATCATCGTGGTGCAGAGGCCACTTGGTGGGGTCAAAACGGTTGTTTACCATTTGGCGGTATAACTGCTCTGTCTCTGGCATTGGGCCGATGCTCAATTCCTCACGCAAGATTTGCAGGCAACGTTTGTATTGGGCCAACGCCTCGGCCCGATTGCCCATCAACCAATAAAGGCGCATCATGCGCCGATGTACCTTCTCCCGCGTGGGATCGCGTTGCAGGATGATCCGACCATAGTCCAGGCCGCGTTCATAGTTGCCGTGATGCTCGTGGTAGTCGAGCAACTTGCTCAGGGCATCCAGGTGCAGCAAGCGGAGACGCTCGCGCTCATAAAGGCACCAGTCGTCATAGATATCTTCCAACAGCTCTCCCCCATAGAGTCGGACGGCATTTTCGAGGGCTACCGCTTGCTCGATATTCAGTTCCTGTCCTCTCACGTCTCGACAGGCGACGTTGGCCAGCTCAAAGGCCTCCACATCCAGCGTATAGGGGCTATCGGTCAGGAAGGATACGCTGTCGTCATCGACCAATAAATAGTTGTCGACGGGCACATCGATCGCCTGCAGCGCCTGGCGCAATCGCCAGAGAGCGTTCCGCAAGTAGGTTCGCGATGTGACGCTGGGCTGGTCTTCCCAGAAAACGGCCGCCAAGCGTTCGCGCGCGTGAGGGTATTGCCGATTGAGGAGAAGGTAACAAAAAAGGCGCCCGTGTTGTTGTTTGGGAAAGCCGGGTAATTCCCGGCCGTGGTAACGAACTTGCCCCGCGCCGAATAGCTGAATTTCCAGCATGGTGAGCCTCCCCAACCAGTGCAAGCCCCGAGACCTCACCTGGAACAAAGCCAAAACAAGGCGGCACGCCGCCAGCCTTGCAAGGAAGAGTTTACGGATATAATACGCCACGGCGTGCGCTTGTCCAGTCAAGACGAGCCAACACTCGTCAAAGCTGCCTTCGAAAGGCAGATAGTTAAGCGTGTGGCCGGAGCGCGAACGTTAGGAATACGTGTATCCCTATCCGCCGCTTCAGCGGGGCAGAGCCCCGCGATCCGGGGAGTTATGGTAGAGCGGATAGGTGCGTTCGCGCCCCGGTTGAGTATGCGATTGCCGGGCTTGTCCGGTAAAGGGGCTTCTCACCAGTTCGTGTGCGACCCATCCCGCCGATGGAGGTGAGGTGCTTCCCAGAATTTGAACGCCTGCCGTTGGGCCAACTCCTCGTTGAATTCGACCCCCAAACCGGGCGTATCGGGCACGCGATACCAGGCTCCTTCAAGCTGAGGTTGCGCCGGGAAGAGATCAAAATCTAAACTACGTTGCAC
>JACIWY010000028.1:9702-16446 GCA_014360745.1 Chloroflexota bacterium | reverse complement strand
CCCGACGGGGCGCTCGCGATGGCAAGCCCTTTTTCTTGTGGGTCAATTTCTGGGGGCCGCACGATCCCTATCTGTTGCCTGAGCCGTTCTACTCCATGTTCAACGGCGACGAGGTGACGCTTTCGCCCAGCATGGCCGAAACTTGGGAGAAAAAGCCCTGGGTGCAGCGGATGATGAGCGAGAATTATTGGGGTGTGGAGGATATGGACGAGGCCATCTGGCGTGAGGCGGTGGCCAAATATGCGGGATATTGCGCCCTGTTGGATTGGGAGACGGGGCGTATCCTGGCCCGCTTGGAGGATCTGGGGCTATTAGAAGAGACGATCGTCGTCTATACCAGCGATCACGGCAGCATGGTGGGCCATCACAAATTGATCGACAAAGGGCCGTACCCTTATGACGATATCCAGCGCATCCCGCTGATCGTAGCCGGTCCCAATGTCGAGCCGGGCGTCTGCAATGAATTTGTCTACCTACACGATCTCACGTCGACGATTCTGGAATGGGCGGGGGCGGAGCCTTTTCCTTGTTCGAATGCCCAATCGCTTACGCCTGTGCTGCAAGGCGGGCACCTGGCCCAGCCGCGTGAGGAAGTTTATATGACGCGCCACCATCACCCCTATGCCTATGAGCAGCGCTGGCTGCGCACCGAGCGTTTTAAATATTGCTTCAACGCTTTTGACGTCGATGAGCTGTACGATCTGGCGTTGGATCCCGACGAGATGGTCAATCGCATCGACGATCCCGAGTATACAGCGATCAAGGCCGAGCTTATCGAGCGGATGTGGGGGCACATTGTTGAGTTGGGCGATCCTATCGCCCAATGTTTCAGCGTATGGTGCCGACGTCGTCGGCCGTTGATTAGCGGGACGGGTGGCGTGCGCCGGCGATAGGAAACTGAGAACCCTGGGGCGGGCCTCCCGACCCGCTCCCAGGCGTAATCGGATTGTGCAATACTCGGCCTCGACGGCGCAGTCTTTGCCATCGTGCGGGTGCATTTTTGTGTCCACCGACCGAAAGTATTCCCCATGACGTCCCATGCCCCGGCGATGATCTGTTGCGACTGCCCTTATTCCTCGAGTTCTGGGGTGCTCTAGCGACGCCCCTCCCCTCAATCTGCGATGAGGCCCACAGGCGCTTGAACCATCCCCTACTCTCTAGTAAAATGCGAGCACGTTTTCGACCTTTGGAGGGAAAGCACATGCCACAGGCCAGGATTATCGTTCGACCGGATGAACCGATTGCTCGGATTAACCCCAATATTTACGGACACTTTGCGGAACATCTGGGCGCTTGCATCTATGATGGCATCTGGGTGGGGCCCGATTCCGGCATCCCCAACATCGACGGCATCCGCCGCGACGTCGTGGATGCGCTCAAGAAGTTGAACCCGCCCGTCATTCGCTGGCCCGGCGGCTGCTTTGCCGACGACTACCATTGGCAGGATGGCATCGGTCCTCGTGAGGCGCGCCCGCGGCGGGTCAACATCTGGTGGGGCGAGGATATCGAGACCAACGCTTTTGGTACCCATGAATTCATTCGTTTCTGTCGCCTGGTCGGCGCCGAGCCCTATCTATGCGGTAACGTGGGCAGCGGCAGCCCTCGCGAATTGCGCGACTGGGTGGAGTATTGCAACTTCCCAGGGGGTAGCACCTTGGCCCAAGAGCGCAGCGCCAACGGCTCCCCCGAGCCCTTCCGCGTCCGCTACTGGGCGGTGGGCAACGAAAACTGGGGCTGTGGTGGCCGCTTTTGTCCTGAGGATTACGCCGCCGAGTACAAGCGTTTTTCTACCTACTTGCGCGATTTTCAGGGGGCACCGCTCTTCCTCATCGCCTGTGGCCCCAGTGGCAACGATGCCGATTGGACCCATCGCTTTTTCAACAAGCTTGGTTCCTATCGTCGCATTCACGGCTTTGCCGCACACTATTATTGCCGCACGGCGGGCACGGCCACCGAATATACCGTCGATCAGTGGTATCAGCTCCTGCGGCGCAGCCGCAACATGGAGGCGCTCATCAAACAACAGCGGGCTATCATGGATGGCTACGATCCCCAACGGCAGATCGGCCTCATCGTCGATGAGTGGGGCACCTGGCACCCCCCTGAACCGGGGCGCCATCCCCGACATTTGTGGCAACAGAACACCATGCGCGATGCCCTGGTCGCAGCTTCGACGCTCGACATCTTTAACCGTCACGCCGACAAAGTGGTCATGGGCAATATCGCTCAGACGATCAACGTCTTGCAAGCCATGATCCTCACCGATGGCCCGCGCATGTTGACCACGCCCACCTACCACGTCTATGAGATGTACAAGGAGCACCAGGGGGGCACAGCCGTGCAAACCTCCTTCGAATCGCCGAGTATCTCGTTTCGAGGTGACGAAGGGGCAGATACCATGCCCGCGCTGGATGGATCGGCTTCACTGAAGGGCAATGCCCTAACTCTCAGCGTGGTCAATTTCAATGCGCAAGAGCCCTTGGAGGCCACGGTCGAGTTGCGCGAAGGTCGCCTGCGCACAGGGCGCGTGCGCTTGCTTTACGCTCATGATATCCACGCGCACAACACCTTTGAGGCGCCGCGCACCGTCGAGCCGTCCGCCGAACCGCTGGATCGGCAAGGTAGCGCCTGGCCGTTCACCTTCCCACCGGCCTCGGTGACGGTGTTGTATATGGAGCTGGGCTAACCGACTTTTCAAGCTATGCGCCGTCAACGCACCATTTCTAACCGCGCTTTGGAAGGCGCGGCCAATGGATAACCTGGGAGGAGAAATATGGACAAGCTGCGCGTCATGATATTGGGATTACTGGCGGGCCAGGATTTGCACGGCTACCAGCTCAGGCGCGCAGTGAACCAACCCCCTTACGCAACGTGGGTTGCCGCTTCTCGTGAGCGCATATTGGAGACACTCGGTGAAATGGTCGGGGAAGGGCTGTTGGCCGTCGGCGAAGAAGAACTGGCCGAGGGCCGTCCGGCCCGTCTGCTCTACATGTTGACCGACGCCGGACGCGAGATGCTAAGCCGAGCTATTCGGGCGGCTCTCGCTGGAGACGAAGCCCTTGCCCCCGAGTTGGCCGCCTTTTTGCTCCAGGTGTTGCCCAGACACCAAATCCGCGAGTTGCTCCAGGAAAGGGTCGATTCTCTGCGCCAAGAGCTGGAACAAGCCGAATTGGACGCAGCCCAAAGCACCTTTCCCGCGCTACGCATCTTTGCCAACCGGCGTACACTGCGCCTGCGCGGCGAACTCGAATGGGCTGAGGCTTTGGCACAAGGGGTGGAGGAAGGCTTGCTCGGCCGGCCCGCTCCGACCGTCGAGCCTGCCCCGACTCCCTCTCCCTTTGTGCCCAAGGCGCGCCCGACCCCCGGCTTGGGCGCCTTTACCTTTGTGTTGCACAGCCACCTGCCCTATTGTCGGCTCGCCGGGCGTTGGCCCCACGGCGAAGAGTGGATCCACGAGGCCGCCGCCGAGACCTATGTGCCCCTGTTGAACGCGCTCTACGACCTCCGCGCCGAGGGGGTGCCCTACAAGCTCACCCTCAGCGTCACACCGGTGTTGATGGAGCAGTTGTGCGACGCCGAAATCCAAGCCCACTTTTTGGCCTACCTGGACGAGGAAATCCGCAGTGCCCGCGCAGATGTGCTGCGCTTCGGCGAGGAGGACGAATTACATCTAGAGTATCTGGCCGGTTTTTATCGCGATTACTATCAGGGCATTAAAGACAGTTTCTTGTCTCGTTTTGGCGGGGACCTTATCGGGGCGTTGCGGACGCTTCAGGATGAGGGCTACGTTCAGGTTATCACCTGTGCAGCCACCCACGGCTACCTGCCGCTTCTGTCCCGCGACGCCTCTATCTATAGCCAGTTGCGTACCGCTATCGAAAATTATCGTCGCCATCTCGGCCGTAGTCCGCGCGCCATCTGGCTACCGGAGTGTGCCTATCGCCCTGCTTATGTGGATGAGGACGGCACCGTGCGCCCGGCTTTGGAAGAATTTTTGGCGCCTCTCGGCCTTACGTGTTTTTTTGCCGAGACCCATGCCATCGAAGGCAGCGCGCCGGTGGGCAAGGCCGCAGGCGATGTAGCCATTGGCCCCTATAGCGCCATCAAGCGCCGCTATGTGTTGCCGCAAGTGCAGGAGGTTCGCGCCGGCGGCACTACCTATGCTCCCTATTACGTCAGCGGCAGTGCCCGGGGGCTCACCGAGCCGCCGGTGGCCGTCATCGGGCGCAATAACCGCACCGGCCAGCAGGTCTGGTCGGGCGATTGGGGCTACCCAGGCGATGCCGATTATCGCGAGTTCCACAAAAAAGACGATGTCTCCGGCCTGCAGTATTGGCGCGTCACCGGCCCCAACGTCGATTTAGGCGCCAAGGATTACTATCACCCCGATTGGGCGGCGAACAAGGTCCAAGCTCATGCTCAACACTTTGCCGGCTTGGTAGAGGAGTTGTTACGCGAATACCACGGCCGCACGGCCCGCTATGGCATTATTTCGGCCAATTACGACACCGAGCTGTTCGGCCATTGGTGGTTTGAGGGTATCGAGTGGATCAAACAAGTGCTGCGCCGTCTCGCCGATAGCGAGGTGGTCGATCTGACCACGGCCAGCGAATATCTCGACGAGCATGAGCCCGAGGAGGTGCTCGCCCTGCCGGAGAGCTCCTGGGGGGTTGGCGGTAACCATTGGACTTGGGACAACGAACACACCGAATTCATGTGGCCTCAGATCCACCGCGCCGAACAACATATGGAGCAGTTGGTAGCGCGCTATCCCGAGGCCGAGGGAGACACTTTGGCCGTGCTCAACCAAGCGGCACGCGAGCTGCTGTTGCTCCAGGCCAGCGATTGGCCCTTTTTGGTTACCACGGGGCAGGCGCGAGAATATGCCGTGCGTCGCTTTCACCAACATCTAGAGCGCTTTCAGCGCCTGGCCGCCTTTGCCGAGGCTGGCCTCGGCGCGCATGCCCCGGAAGCCCGCGCGCTCGCCGACGAGTTGTATCACCTGGATAACCTTTTCCCCGAGATCGACTATCGTTGGTTTGCACCTCGCCAGGGCAAGGCCGATGGTTAAGCACCTCGCGCGAGATACCTGATAAGTTGTAGGAGGTCCGTTCGTTGAGAGGCCAAGCCAAGAGTTCGCGCCCGCTCTATTGGCAGGTTGCGGACGATATCCAATCTCATATCGAAAGGGGTATCTGGTGCGCCGGCACCAAATTGCCCAGCGAGCGAACGCTCTGCGAGCAGTATCAGGTCAGCCAGATCACGATCCGACGGAGCTTGCGCGAATTGGCTCATCAAGGCTTGGTCTATAGCCGCCATGGCGTGGGTTGGTTCGTGGCCGAAACACCCCACACTTGGGAACGCGCAAAGGACGAGGGCGGGAGCGAACCTGATGTTACTATAATACTCCCCGCGCTCGATGGCATCTGTGGGCCGCTTGTGCAGCATTTGATCGTGGGCTTGAGCGCCGAGAGCGTGCCGGTGCGCCTGTTCTTTAGCGAGGGGAACTCGTTGCGCCAAAGCGCAGCCATAGAGCTTTGGCAACGGCGCGTTGCGCAACAAGCGGATGAGCCTCATGTGCTCCTGTTAGCTGCGTGTGGCGACCCACGTCGTGTGGCCGATGAGTTGACCCGTCTCGGCCAACAACTGGCGCAACCGGTGGGGTTGTTGTTGTATCCCATTGAAAACGTCGACCTACCCTGCGTCTTTTTGGACGAGACGCTCTGCTTGCAAAAGATTACCCAGTACTTGCTCCGCCTCGGACACCGCCGCGTTGCCTATCTTGGGGAGGAACCCGCACACGTTGTCCGCCGCAGCCGCTATTGGGGTTTTGCTCTATCGTTGTGGGAAGAAGGGCTGGATCTTCCTCTGGATTGGGTTTTTTCCACTCCCTTGTGGTCAGATAGGGCGCACGGGCGTTACACGGAGCAGGGCCGGCGGTTTCGAGAGGTGTTCAATCGGCCTTATCGCCCCTCGGCGCTGGTCTGTTCGTCCGACTTGCACGCTGCGGAGGCCTTGCACCTGCTCACTGCGCTGGGCTTGCAATGTCCCAGGGATGTCGCCGTCGTAGGCGTCGGTGACGACCCTTTGGCCGATTTCTTGCCCACCCCCCTGACCAGCTTGCATTACCATATGGACGAGCTGATGCGCGCCGCCTTGCGCATGACGCTCGATTTGCTCGCCGGGCGACGTGCTACCGGCGTGGCCGTCTCCGGCGATCTCGTCATCCGCGCCAGTTGCGGCGCCAGGTACCGGGCCTCCGGAGATGCCTCGCCCGGCTATTGACGTGACCGACAACCCAGCCGACGAACGGAAGGAGTGCCCGATTCGATGCAATCGCCGATTCTACCATCCATCCCTCGGCCTTTGGGAGAGGGCTTGTGGCTGAAACGCGCCTCGACCGCCGAAGAGTTGGAGGCGGTGATCGCCTCGCACCTAGAGGGCTTTGGCGACGAGGACGGAGCCGGCCTCCGCGCCAATCTTTGTGGCCGGCCCGGTAGCTTGCCCACAGATGTCTTTTACGTTTACGATGAGGCGCGACAAGAAGCCGTCTCCTCGGTGAGCCTTATCCGCCAGACCTGGGCCTACGAAGGGATCCCGTTCCCGGTAGGCGAGGTGGGCGTCGTCTCCACCCGCCCCACCCACCGTCGGCGTGGCCTGGTGCGGGCGCAGTTTGAGGAGTATCACCGTCTGGCCCGCCAGTTCGGCTGTCTCCTTTCGGTTATCGCCGGTATCCCCCATTTT
>JACIWY010000028.1:0-9692 GCA_014360745.1 Chloroflexota bacterium | reverse complement strand
ACGAATATGCTTTGCCCATGGGCGGTGGCGTCAGGCTGCGTCCCGAGCAAGTGCCCGATCTTCCCGAAGGAGAAACCCCACCCTATGCCCTCCGTCCGGCCACGGAAGGCGATATGCCCCTGTTACAGGATTATTATCGCCGGGCTATGGCCGGCTTGTGCGTGACCTCGGAGCTGACCCCCGACATCTGGCGCTACCAGGACGGGCTTTCAGAGGCATGTAGCGACAAGAAGGTCACCTATCTCGTCGAGCGCGAAGGTAAACCGCAGGGTTTTGTGCGCCTGATCGCTCGCGAGGATGACGACTGGAACAAGGGCGTGATGATCCACGAGGTCTATTTGCCCGATTGGGAGGCCTGTCTGCATGTGTTGCGCTACGCCAAGAAGCTGGCCCAAGAGGAGCGCCAAGTCGCGCAGATTACGGTCAACATTCCCGTGTCGGTGCCGTTGGTGCAGCTTGGCCTCGATCTCGGCGGAGAGCCCAGAAAGGCCTATGCCTGGCAGGTCAAACTGTTGGACCCCGTGGGCTTTATACTGGCCGTGCGCCCGGCGTTGGAGAGGCGCCTGGCCGATTCGCCCTGGGCCGGGCTCACTCGCGACCTTTACCTGGGCTGGTATGAGCGCAGCATCGCCTTGCGCATCCGCCGAGGGGGGGTGGCCGAGGTGGCTACGGTGCCCAAGGCGCCCGGCCACGACTTGCGCTGCCCGCCCAATGCCATGGCCATGATCTGGTTGGGGCATCGCAGCGTAAAAGAGATCCTCGATTGGTACCCCGATGCGAGCTGTCGGGACAAGAGCACCCAACGGCTGATGGGTGTTCTGTTCCCCAAACGCCCCTCCTGGCCGGTTTCTCTCTTTTGATGTTCGCCGAGCCGACAAAAAAATAGCCGCCGCCAAGCTTTACGCCCTTGAGCCTGGCGGCGACTATATGTGGCTCCAATTCACCTTAGGCGCTGGGATCGAGCAGGATCTTGCAACCCTCCACGGCCTCATGGGCGATCTCCAAGCCCTCTTGCAGCCTCTCCAGAGGCAGGACATGGGTCACCGGCTCGTTCATGTCGACCTTGCCTGTGGCGGCGATGGCGATGGCCAGGTCGAAATCCTCCTCACGATAAACGCGGATCGGTGTGCGGCGAATCTCGCGGAACATCAACGGCGTCAGCTCGATACTCACCGGCCCTTTGGGCATGCCCACCTGCAGGATTTGCCCGGCGATGCGCGCCATGTTGCCCGCATCGGCGATAGTAGCCTGCACGCCCGCCGTCTCGAACACCACCGGCACGCCTACGCCGTCGGTGGCCTCTAGCACCACGTCAACCGCTTTTTGCGTCTTGACGTCGATAACGTCGAATCCCAGCTTGCGCGCGATCTCCAGACGCTTTGCACTCATCTCCGAGACAAACACCCGGCGCGCTCCGGCCAGCCGGGCTACCTGCGCGGTCATGATGCCGATAGGCCCGGCGCCCAGCACGGCGGTCACATCGCCCACCTTGAGGTCTGAAACGCGCACGGCGTGTACGGCCACCGCCAGTGGCTCGACCAGCGCCGCCTCTTTGAGCGACAGAGAATCGGGCACCGGCCGGCAGGTGTGGAGCGGGACGGCGCAGTACTCGGCAAAACCCCCGTCGCGATCGATTCCCACCAAACCCAGCTTGGCGCAAACGTGCGGAATACCGCTGCGGCAGGCAAAGCAGACGCCGCAAGTCAACAAGGGGTTGATGGCCACCCGTGTCCCCACCGGCAGCGCGGCACTAGGGCTTTCCACCACGGTGCCCGAGAATTCGTGGCTCATGATCAACGGCGCCTTGGCCCGCGGGTGTTTGCCCAAGTAGATCATCAGATCGGTGCCACAGATGCCGCCATAGCCTACCTTTACTAGGGCCTCTGCCGGGCCCGGCTTCGGTCGAGGTACCTGCTTGACCGCGATTTGCTCCGCGCCTATCCATAAAGCGGCTTTCATCGTCTCCGCCATTGTTGCCTCCTATGTTCAATATCCATTGTGCGCTCATGATAGTGAGTAGAACGGGCAGCGTCAAACCGCTTTCTGGGCCGGGTGGGAGCAGGTTTCGCCCATCCAGCGGAATAGCGACTTGAGCCCAGTAGGAGTACAATGAGAAAAGCCGAGCAAGCCTACCTTCGGCCATAGGGCCGGAAGGAGCCATTTATGGTCCGCGAATCTTTGAATCCAGGATGTGACCAAGTAGAGGGGCGCCCGCTCAAGGTGGTCATCTTAGCCGCTGGGCAACGCGCCGGGGTGCCCTACCCTAGGGCGTTGCAGCGCCTGGGCGACCGGGCGCTCATCGATTATGTGCTGAGCTGGGCGCGCGCCCTGGCCGCCCCCGATCATATCTATGTCATCGTGGGGCGTCAGCATGAGGCCATCGAAGAGCATCTGGGCCCGGCCTACCATTATGTGTTACAGGAAGAGGCGCGGGGCACGGGACACGCTGTGATGCAAGTGTATCCCTTGCTTCGGGATTTTGCGGGAGACCTTTTCATCTTGTACGGCGATACCCCCCTCTTTCGCTTGGCCTCGTTGCGCGGCATGTTGCTGCGCCATCGCCTCAAGGGCGCCGATCTGACCCTCTTTTCTCGGGTGACTTCTCAATCGCTGCCCTATGGCCGCATCGTCCGCGACAAGACGGGTCGCATCGTCGATCTCGTCGAACAAGCCGATGCCAGCGCCGAGATACGCAGCATCCGCGAATTGAACCTGGGCGCCTACGTCGCCCGCGCTCGCCCTCTGTTCGAAGCGTTGCGAGAGATCGACCGTGGTCATTCGGGCGCCGACCTACCGCTCACCGCCGCAATCCGCCAATTGGTGCGTTGCGGCTATTGCGTAGAGACCTACCAATCTGCCGATGAGGATGAGGTGTTGGGCATCAACACGCCCGAAGACTTGGAGGCCGCCGAGCTCATTCTACAGAAGCGTATCCTGCGCCCCAGGCGCGTGGAAGAGGAGAACATTATCTCCTTTGGCACCGGCGGCTGGCGCGCGGTCATCGGCGAGGGCTTTACATTGCACAATGTCCGCCGTCTCTGCCAGGCGTTGGCCAATCGCCTCATCCGTATGGGGCGTGAGCGGCAAGGGGTGCTGATCGGCTACGATCGACGCTTTCTCTCCGATCGCGCGGCCGAGGCGGCGGTTGAAGTGTTTGCCGGCAACAATGTCTGTGCGGCTCTGCTCGCCGAACCGACCCCTACGCCGCTGATCACCTTTGCCACGGTGCGAGAGCGGGCAGCCTACGGCCTGGCCTTCACCGCCAGCCATAACCCGCCGGAGTGGAACGGGCTCAAGGTGTTCAAAGAGGATGGTTCGCTTTTGCTCGATGACGAGAGCCGTGCAATCGAAGCCGAGGCCAATCGCCTGAGCGCCGATGAGATCATCAAGGTGGAGTTGCCGCTGGCGTTGGCCTCGCCCTGTGTGCGGGTGCGCGACTATACCAACGAATATGTAGACGCCGTCGAATCGTTTGTCGATATGGAGGCCATCCGCGAAGCCGGGTTGCGGGTGCTGGTGGACCCCATGTTCGGTGTGGGCGAAGTGACCATCGATATCGTGCTCACAGAGGCGCGCTGTCGTGTTTCGACGATCCACGGTCGACGTGACCCCTTGTTTGGAGGGCGTTCCCCGGCGCCTGACCTGGAAGCGTTGGGGTTGCTGATCCACGAGATCCGCGAGGGTTCCTTTGATCTGGGTCTGGCCACCGATGGCGACGCCGACCGCATCGCCATTGTCGATGAAAAGGGGCGGTATATCTCGGCCAACGAGTTGTTGGTGTTGCTTTATTGGTATTTGCATGAGGTACGCGGAGAACGTGGGCCGGTGGTGCGAAACTTGGCCACCACCCACATGCTAGATCGGCTGGCCCGCGAACTGGGCGAGCAGTGTATCGAGGTGCCCGTGGGCTTCAAACACATCGCCGCCGCCATGCAAACGCACAACGCCGTTTTGGGTGGGGAAAGTAGCGGCGGCCTGACGATCCGTGGCCATATTCTGGGCAAAGACGGCATCTTGGCCGCCGCGCTGATCGTCGAGATGTTGGCCAAGACGAGAGAAAAGGTCTCGGTATTGCTGGAACGCATCTATGCGCGCATCGGAAGGCTCTATGTCGTTGAGCGCAACCTTCCGGCCACGCCGGAGATGAAAGCCCTCTTCCCGCGGTTGTTGCGTAGAACCGAGATTCGAGAGATCGCCGGCTACCCCGTCATCGGCCTCTCGACTCTCGATGGCACCAAACTGTTCCTGCCGGATGACCAATGGGTGCTGTTGCGCTTCTCGGGCACCGAGCCCTTGTTGCGCATTTTTGCCGAGGCCGATGCGCCGGAAAAGGCCCAGGCCCTGGTTGAAGCGGCACAAAAGCTATTGCCCATGTGATGGGTCGAGGCGCTCAGCTTGGATCGGGCCAGTAAGCAAAAAGGGAGCCCACCGATTGGCCGAGCACGTTGCGCCGAATGGCCTCGCCAAAGATCGGCGCCACCGAGAGGACGGTCATATGGGGCAGTCGTTTCTCTTTGGGTAGGGGCACCGTGTTGGTGGTGACGATCTCGACGATTTCGGGCACTTGTTGCAGGCGCTCGATGGCAGGCCCGCTAAAGACGCCGTGGGTGCAGGCCAGGGTAACGTTGCCGGCGCCGTGTTCGCGCAGCTTGTCCACTAAGGCGATGATCGATCCGCCGGTGGCGATCTCGTCGTCGTGCACGATGACATCTTTGCCGGCCACATCGCCGATGATATGTGTGATCTCGACCGTATCGTCGGAGAGGCGCTCCTTGTCGCCAGCAGCCACGCCTATGCCCAAGGCGCGCGCCAACCGGGCAGCGCGCTTAGCATGGCCGATATCTGGGGCGACGACGACGGTGTTGCGCAAATCGCGCTGTCGAAAATAATCGGCAAAAAGCAGATGCGAGGTCAGATGGTCGGTGGGCACGCTGAAAAAGCCGTGCACTTGCGGGGAATGCAGGGTCATGGTCATCACATGTCCAGCCCCGGCGGTGGCTAGAAGGTCGGCGATGAGCCGGGCGGTGATCGAGATGCGCGGAGCGTCTTTTTTGTCCGACCGGCCATAAGAAAAGTAGGGGATGACGGCATGTACCGTCTTAGCCGAGGCGCTACGGGCCGCATCCAGCATCATGAGCATCTCCAGGATGTTGTCGCTGGGGTTGGGGTAGAAGGATTGAATGATGACCACCTCTTTGCCCCGCACGCTCTCGCCGAGTTGGACAAAAAGATTGTCGTTGCTAAAACGCCTTGTGCAGCGAGTGCATAATCGGCAGCCCAAATAGTCGGCGATTTCCTGGGCTAGCTCGGGATGCGAGCTGCCCGCAAAGATGCGCAATGAGTCTTTCAATTCGCGTCCTCGATCTTCGGCTTGGTTGCTCACCGCTTTTCCCCCGATATTTGGAGCGGTCTATGCGCCTATAGTAGATGGGATGAACTTTTTTATAGTCACAAGCGACGGAATGAGCTAGCACGCTAACCCAAGGCCACATCCAACGTCATCATGATGGCGAACCCCAACATGGTGCCCAACGTGGCAATATGGGCGTTGCCCTCCACTTGGGCCTCGGGGATAAGCTCTTCCACAACGACAAAAATCATGGCGCCGGCGGCGAAGGCTAGGGCATAGGGCAAGATGGCGCGCGCCGCGAGCACGATCCAAGCGCCGAACAGGCCGGCCAGCGGCTCGACCATGCCGGAGAGTTGGCCGTACATAAAGGCTTTGGCGCGCGAGAACCCCTCGCGGCGCAAGGGCATGGCCACGGCCATCCCTTCGGGAAAGTTCTGCAGACCGATGCCCAAAGCCAAGGCCACGGCGCCGGCCAAGGTCGCACCCTCTATACCGTTGGCCGCGGCGCCAAAGGCCACACCGACGGCCAATCCTTCCGGTATGTTGTGCAGGGTCACGGCCAACACCAAAAGCACGCTCCGCCGCCAAGATGTGCGAATTCCTTCCGGCTCTGCGTGCCCGGCCATAAAGGGGTGCAAATGGGGCAGGAGGCGGTCGATGAGACGCAGCACGGCCCCGCCCAGCAAGAAACCGACCACCGCTGGCACCCACGAGCCAGCGGACATCTCGATGGCAGGGGCCAACAAAGACCAAAAACTGGCCGCCGTCATCACGCCGGCGGCCATACCCAGCATAGCATCCAAAATCTTGCGGTTGATGGTGCGCATGAAAAAGACGGGCACCGCACCCAGCGCCGTGACGAACCAGGTGAACAACGTGCCCCACAAAGCCTGCACGATCGGGTTAAACGCCGTTAGAAACGCCATCCACGCCCTCTCCACCCGTCTTGATTCCAAGGCTTGACGCACCCTATTGTAATGAGAGGGGGCGGGGAGCGTCAAACTAGAGCGGTTGTTCGTAGCCCGGCGTGCGATTATAGCGCTGCATCCCCAGTTCGAGCTGCACCATACCGCCGGGGGCCAGGTTCACCTGCAAGTATTTGTCGTTTACCTCTATGGGCCGGCTCTCCTCGCCCGCGGCGAGGTCACGCGCTTGGGTGATGGTGTGCTCACCAAACGCACCGGCCTGGAGGATCAGCCGCCGCGGTCGCAAGGGGCTGGTGTTCACCAGGGTCACCCGTGCGCATTGGTCGCCGAGCTTGTCCACCAAAGCCCCAACGTCGGGGGGCAAGCCGGGCCGCCGAGCATCCAGGTCGTAATAGCGCAGGCGCACATGTAACAGGCCGCCGTGATAGATGATCTGCGGGCCGCCGCAGGTGAGCTGAACCAAAGCCTCGGTGTGCACCGGGTTGATATTTTGCCAATGGTGTACGTCCCAATCTTCGGGATCGCCGTCATCGTGCGCCATGATGGCCATACGTCGGGCTACCTCGGCCCACTGAGCCTCCAAAATACGTCGGGGATAGTCGGGGTTCTTGCCCTGTACCCAGCGATACCAGGGGGCAATGTGGATGTCATCCCCTTTGCCTCGCCCAGGGTGTACTTCATTCCAAGTGGACTCTTGCTGGGGGATGCGGTCGAGCCGCATCTGGTCGATCTCGGCCTGAGACATGTTCCAGATTTGGATCGGGTATTCCGGTTTGATCGGGCGAAAATCGCTCCAACCTCGGTCTAGGTGTCGGTTGGGGATCAAAAGTTGCCCGTCTTCGATGCGCCCCAGGTCCATGATGCGATCCAATTGCGATCGCGGGATGTCCAGATAGCCCATATCGCCGGTGAGCAGCACGGCGTTCATGGCGGCGATAGTCAAGGGTTGGATGATGGTGTTAAAGCCATGGGGCCAGCGCCAGCCATAGTAGCCACCCCACCATTTGCCATCCATGGTCTCGCCGATGATGCCGTTAGGCCCCACGTTATCGGGGCAGATGCCGCCATTAGCCTGAATGCGCTCGTTCCAGGCTTCGAGATAGTCCAGCACCCAATGGCGATACTTGGGCTCGCCGGTGTAGAGAAAAGCGGTGGTCACCAGGCTGGTGCTGGTCAGGTTGAGCGGCACGTCGCAGCGCATCATGCGCTCGTTGAGCAGCTTCAAGATCTTGGCGTAGGTGGCGTCGTCGTTCCAATCGGCAATGGGGCCTTCGACGCCGGGGATGTCCTCAAAGGGCGCTGGGTAATGGGCTAAAACGGCGCGGTGGGTGGCCCAGTCGTCCCATTGGTTCTCTAGGCGAGGCCCACGGCTGCCGTTGATGGGCGAACGGATCATGCGTCGCTTAGCGTCCCAGTTGTCCGCCTCCTCATCCTCGCCCATATAAAAGCTGGCGAAACGCAGGGTGCGTGCCCGATCGCGCAAGCGGTTGGGATCGGCCAGGCCAAAATAGTAAAAGTAGATCGAGCTCTCACCGTGGTGCATCCAGTCATAGTGGGCGTCGAACTCGCGCCAGACCTGGCCGTACTCGGTGAATTGGCGCGTTACCGCCTCCCAGGCGTGGCGGCTGCGTTCGTGAATGTCGGCGCTGCCGCCCAGCACGTAAAAGAGGGGCCAGTTATGATAGCTCTCATAGCCATCGTCCGAGCCATCGAAACCGGGCCATTCCTGGCGCCATACAAAAGTGCCGTCCTTGCGGGTGTAACGCTCCTGATAGACGGGCGCTGCTTCGTTCATCTTGTCGATCAAAAAGCGCTCCCACAGCGCCCATGAGGGCGGGGGACAAGTAACACGACTCTCGATTACAACGCGATCCATAAGCTCTTCCTCCCTGTTGCCGAAGCAATACCCCGGCATTTGGTTGTATGACACGGGATAGACTAGGCCCATCGCTCTTGGGTGTCAAGAGGCCAGCCTTTGGCCAGGACCTTGGAAATAGTCCTCACGAGCGAGGAGGCGATGGTTCGTGTGAAGGCGGGCGGGTTTTAACACTCTTCGGGGCTTTGGATGTATTCCCACCCGATGCTTTTGGGCACCAAGAATCTCGAATGGCCCAGAACGCACTGTAGCAGCCTAAGGAGTGCCCACAGAGCGCCTCTGATGCCTCGATGAGTGATTGGGCATCCCCCCAGCGGTTCTTGAAATGGTCTGACATGGAGTTCAAATTATGGACAAGTATGCTCGGACGGCTTATAATTGGGGGTACTGTTCATCCTCTCGCCGGAGTGATCGCTCGGTTTGATGAAAGAAGGAGAAATGACCGGTTTTATATCTTTTATCGTTATCTTTAGTTTACTCGTTTTCGTCCATGAACTAGGCCATTTTATTGCCGCTAAACTGCGTGGCGTCAAAGTGCGGGAATTCGGCTTTGGCTATCCTCCGCGCCTGCTGCGTTTGGGTATTTGGCGAGAGACCGAGATTACGTTGAACCTGCTGCCCTTCGGTGGCTTTGTCAAAATGGCCGAGGACGATCCCACGGAACCGGGTAACTTGGCGGCTAAAGGCCGCGGGACTCGGGCCTTGGTTTATTCGGCCGGCGCCTTGATGAACGTGGTGTTGGCCATCGTGCTCTATTCCGTTACCTTTATGACCGGTGCCCTCACGCCGACGGAAGGGCCCGGCGCCGGCATCTATTGGGTCTCTCCCGACTCACCGGCCGCCGAGGCGGGGATGCGCCCGGGCGATACCATCGTCGCGATCAACGGCGAGCCTATCGACCAGGTTCAGGAGGCCCTCGACCTGATCAAAGCCCATACCGGCGAACCGATCGAGATCGTGTTGCGTCGCAATGGCCATCTCCTTGTGCCGGTGACGGTGATCCCGCGCGAGAATCCCCCACCCAATCAAGGGGCGGTGGGGGTCAGTTTGGGCGATCCTTGGATGCGCAAGGCCTATCCTTTATGGGAGGCCATCCCCCGAGGATTTATGGCGGCCTACAACAGTGTGCGGGGCATGTTTTACATGATCTATGCGGCTATTAGGGGCAGCCTGCCCTTGCAGGTCAGCGGGCCTATAGGCATCTACCGCGAGACCGCGCAGGTGGCCAAGAGCGGCCTAGATCAGTTGATCGAATTCACGGCCTTTCTGAGCATCAACCTCTTTTTGGTGAACTTGTTGCCCTTGCCCGCTCTGGATGGCGGGCGTTTGATCTTTGTCCTGCTGGAGACCGTCCGCGGTGGCCGACGCATACCTCCTGAGAGGGAGGGTTTGGTACATGCCATCGGCTTTGTCGTATTGGTCGCGTTGATGATCGTCGTTACCTTTATGGATTATATGCGCTATTATGGGCCCGAGCTTCGCCGATAAGGGGCAATGGCCCCTCGGCGGCCTCGGATACAGGGGAACCCGGTGGTTCAAG
>JACIWY010000279.1 GCA_014360745.1 Chloroflexota bacterium | reverse complement strand
CCTGGACGAGAACAACCGGCTATGCCCCGGCAAGCGCCTGCCCATGGAAGAGGTGATCCGCCATACCATCGGTGTCTGCCAGATCCTGGAATATTTGCATGCCCAGCCCCGGCCGGTGGTGCACCAAGACATCAAGCCGGCGAACATTGTGCTCGAACGACAACTCGGCGAGGTGCGCTTGCTCGACTTTGGCACGGCGCGGGCCGAGTTACCCATCGGCGAACCGCCCAAAGAGGGGGCTCCTCGGGAGAACAGCAACGGGCGCAAAAGCAGCGTATACGGCACAGACGGCTATGCCCCGCCCGAGCAGTATCGTGGTGAGCCGGTGCCCAAATCGGACGTCTTTGCCCTGGCAGCCACCGCTTATCATCTGCTCACCGACGACGACCCACGCGATCACCTCTTCAAATGGCCTAAACTTGAAACATTGCCTCGCGACCTGCAAGTGGCCCTCAGCCGGGCGCTGCGCAACAACCCGGAGCAACGTTCCAGCGCGCAAGAACTACACCAGGCGTTGGAGGCGCTCAGCACCCCCCGGCGCACTTTGCAGGCTTTTACCTTCCCCGGTGGGACGCAAATCCGCACCGTGGGCGCGCTGCCGGCGCTATGTGACGAGCATTGGGACGCGGCCCGCTCTTTCCTGCGCAACGGAGACTTTCAACGCTGGCTGCGCGACATCAACCGGCATGACCTGGTCCTGGCCGCCGACGCTATCGTCAAACAAGAGACCAACAGCGACAAGGCGCTGGAACTATTCCTGAATGCCGTTGATCCCGGGCTGCCCAAGCCCAAGTTGGCCGCCGATCCTCCTCTCATCGACCTGGGCTCCATCGCGCGCGAGTCGGCGCTTATCCGCAAAATCACGGCGCTCAACATCACCCGGGGCTATGTGCAAGCCGTCGTGCGTTCCTCACAGCCGTGGATCGAGATCTATCCCGAGAGCTTACACCTGTGGGCCGGCATCCCGGCGGATATCCGCGTCCAGGTGCGCGCCGAGAACCTGCCCTTCCGCAGCCAACAACGAGGGGTTGTGCGCATCGAGGCCGACGGCATCGACCCGGTCGAGGTGCCGGTCACGGCGCGCGTGTCGCTGAGCCGCGAGGCCTGGCGCCTGCTCTGGCGCACCCTCTCCGCCGCCCTGCCCGAGAGCTGGCATACGGCCTCGCGCGCCGGAACAGCCCTGATGCGGGGCACCCGCACTCTTCTCTCACCGATCCGGCGATACCCCTGGCTGGTCTGGGTCGCCTGGCTTCTTCTGGGCCTGGGCCTGGGAATGGGGCTCTTGGCCTGGCGCCCTGGCCCGGAGGCGCTGAACGGCTTGGGGGAGGCGCTGCAACCGCCCGCCGATTGGCCCAACGATGTGCCTCCGGCCTGGTTCGCCCTTCGTTTAGCCCTCTTTTATGTGTTACAGGGGCTTTTGGCCGTTCCCTTGCTGGTGCCCGGCTTCTGGTTGACCGTGCTCATCGCCACATGGTCGATCGCCGCGTTGTGGGGCGCCCTGCGCGGCGCCTGGAAATCGCTCTTTCGTTGAGCGGAGACGCCGCCATGCGTTGTCCTCACTGTGATCATATAAACTCGTCACAAGCCCGTTATTGCGTGCGTTGTGGCGCCGACCTCCATCCCGCCCCATCAATCGGATCGAGCACCGGCTTTCTGCGCCCCGGCCAGACGATGAACCACGGGCAATATCGCGTGGTGCGCGAGTTGGGGCATGGCGGGATGGGCGCTATTTACTTGGCGGAGAACACCCAGGCCTTTAACCGCCTATGCGTCATCAAGGAACTTCTCGTCTATTACGCGCCGGGCGAGGAGCAAGCCGCCCGGGCACGTTTCGAACGCGAGGCGCGCACTCTGGCCGAGCTCAAACATCCCGGCATCCCCGACATGTACGGCTATTTTAGCGAGGGCGGCCACCATTACATCGTCATGGAGTACATCGAGGGTGAAGACCTGGAGCAGGTCATCGCGCGCAGAACTTATGCCGCGCAATCCCCATCGGAGGAGCTTGAGCTTGATCCTTCGGCGGCAGACGAGGCGGTTCGCTATGCGATCGAGATCTGTCGCGTGCTCGAATACCTGGCCGGCATCCAGCCGGAGCCGGTGGTGCATTGCGACATCAAGCCGGCCAACATCATCATCGACCGCAACAGCGGCCAAGCCGTGCTGGTCGATTTCGGCACCGCCAAAGCGCGCTACATCCGAGCCACGGCAAACGCAGCGGACGCGGAGGCCCTTTACGGCACTATCGGCTACGCCGCGCCCGAGATGTACCACGGCCAAGCGGTGCCCAAGTCGGATGTCTTTGCCCTGGCGGCGACGCTCTACCATCTACTGACCCTTGACGATCCCCGAGATCATCCGTATAAATGGCCAGCCATGGAGCGGGCGCCCGCCCCGCTGCGCCCCATCCTCCAACAGGCCTTGGCCCATGACGTTTCGGCACGCTGCGACGCCGAGACGTTCCGGCGCCAGCTCGAGGCCTATCGGGCCACGCGCGCCGGCATTTTGCAGCCCCTCACCTTCCCCGATGGCAACGTGGCCACCACCGTCACCGGCGTGCTGGATCTCTCATTGCGCTATTGGGACTATGCCCGGCGTATTTTGTACGATGGCAGCCTCACCGATTGGCTGCGCCGTGAATTGCACGATCCCGTCACCGCCCAACAAGCCGAGGAGGCCCAGCGCCGTTACCCGGACCTGCCCTCGGCCGGCCTGGACGCTTGGCTACGACAGATGAACCCCCGCCTGCCCGCGCCGCGCCTCTCTCTATCGACATCGACCAGGCTCGACCTGGGCATACTGGCACCGGGCCAAGCGGCAAAAGCGACCTTGACGCTGCACAACGCCGGGCCCGGAGGATCACACGGCGCCATTACAACCTCGGAGCCCTGGCTGGAAGCCAGCCCCGGCGAGTATGGCCTGGGCCCCGGGGAAAGCACGCCGATCCGCTTTCGCCTGCGAGGCCAGCCCTCGCTGCCGCTCGGCGAGGCGCACTCCATCCTGCTTCGCATCCAACCGGCTTTCGGGTCGGGCCTGGATGCCGAGCTGCACCTGCGCATTGACAGGCGCGCTGCCGTTCCCAAAGCGCTCCCAAGGACAGCGCCTACAGCCGCTCCTGTAACGCAAACGTCTCCTGCGGCCCCAATGCCCCCACCAAGCGCCAAGAGCGCCCCTTCTCCGGGCAGGCGCACACTCTGGCCGGTCATCGCCCTGATCGTCTTCTTGGGCCTTGTCGCAGGGGGATATGCTGCCTACCGCCGTTGGGCGGCGCCTTTCCTGCCCCTTCCCGACGATGAATATCGCCGCGCCATCGACGAATTCAGGTTGGGCCTGCGCGATGGCTCCTGGCGCGAAGCATTGCCCCGGCTGGCGCGTGTGTCGCCCCAGAACAAGGAGCAGGTCAAGACGTTGGGGTTATGGTTGGATACCGCTATGGCCGACGTCCCGGCGGGAACCCTGTATATGGGACGCGAGGGCGGCACCCCTCAAGAGGAACCGGTGCACCCCGTCGAGATCCAGGCGTTCCGCGTCGATTTGTTCGAGGTGACCAACGCGCAATACCAGCGTTACGTATATATCACCGGCGCTGCGCCCCCGGCCTCTTGGGGCGGGCCAATCTATCGCCAGGGCGAGGCATTGCATCCGGTAGTAGGGCTGACCTGGGCCGAGGCCGCTGCTTATGCCACATGGGCGGGGAAACGTCTGCCGACGGAGGCCGAATGGGAATGGATCGGGCGCGGCGCAGACGGGCGCCTGTACCCTTGGGGAGACGAAGAACAGCCCTCGTACGCCCATGGGGGTCCGACGGGGAAGGGCCCGGCGCGCGTGGCCAGCAAGCCCCTGGACGTCACCCGAGGGGCGGTGATGGATCTGGCGGGGAACGTGCGCGAATGGACCGGCTCCATCTATCGGCCTTATCCCACACCGGCAAATCACAACAACGGGCGCCCGCCCGCGCCGGGGGAGCAAATCAGCGTGCGCGGCGGGTCGTATCGGCTGGAGCTACGCCCTCTCACGGCGCGCGACGCCGTGCCGCCGGATACGCGCGCGCCGGATTTGGGCTTTCGCTGCGTAGCGGCGCGGTAAAAGTGTCCTTCAAGCTGCTCGGGCATCGACACCCACTAACAGGCCAGGGATCGAGATGTCCTCTACGACGACAGGCAGCTCACTCACCCCCCAAGCCCGACTACGCTGCTCGACACCCACGATAGGAATCAAAACTGATGAATACTCGATGCGATACACCGCCCACGGATGTTTTTCGATTCGCTATACATAGCACGGAATGTTGCGACACGGATCAGTACCACATATGCTCGCGGTAGACCTCTACCGCATAGCGATAGCTCTCGTAACGGGTATTGGGCGAGATGGAATGATCCGAGGCGAAGATGAGCCGCGCGCCACGAGCCTTCATCCCCTCTATATAATCGCCCACCTCGCGACGGATCAACTCCTTGTCGTTGCTCTCAAAGACGCGAGCATCCAATCCGCCCACAAAGGCCAACTTGTCGCCATATTTTTCGGCAAAGACAAAGGGATCGTTATGAATTGCCTTGCGTTCCATGGGGTTGATGGCATCGAAACCGGCTTCCACAATAAGCGGCAGCGCCTCGGCCGTGCTGCCGCAGGTATGCAGCACCACCGGAAGATCATAGCTATGGAAAAAGGCGACCAGCTCCGCGTAATAGGGGAAGATCAACTCGCCTAGAACTTTGGGCGAGGCGAAGAGGCCGTTCTTGTAACCCAAATCCTCATACAACCAAATGCCATCCGGCAGGCCGACCTGCTCAAAGGTGTAAGCAAAGTGCATTTTAAAGAAATCGGTGTACACGCGGTTGAAATCATGAATCCAATCCGGATCGAGGAGGAGGCTCTGATACATCGTCACATCGCCCATGCTCTGGCGCATGATCTCCCAGATGAACATATGCCCCATATAAGTCCATAGCCCAGCTTCGCGCACCTCAGCTAGGTTCTTGCGCGCTTCCTTTACCTTGACCCGCTCTGGATCGAGGTATAGAAGATGGGGGCGATAATCACGCTCCCAAACCTCGCGCGAGGTCATGAGAAAATCGATATGTTCCGGCGTGCCCGACTTGTGCTTCCAATACTTGAGCGCCGCGCCGGCGCCGTTGCGCCGCACCTCCCAGGCATCGGTCTCTTCGAGCAATTCGTTGTAGCCCTTGAGAGGCAACTGATCGAACCAGGGCCCGGCCGCGCCCATATCGTAGCCAAAATGCATCCAAGGGGGCACCGGCTCCACATATTCGCCGGCCACCTCCACCTCGACGCGCTTGCCATCCTCGCGCAACCGCTGCTCACCGACCTCTTTATAGACGGTTCGGGTCGGATAGCCCTGTTGGACCCAGG